>JANXYA010000183.1 GCA_025350345.1 Gammaproteobacteria bacterium | reverse complement strand
GAGCAACATCATTCCCGACGAGGTGCGGATGCTGATGACCGTGCGCGCCTTCGATCCAAAGGTGCGCGAGCATCTCCTCGCCTCGATCAAGCGGCAGCTGGACGCGGAAGCGACGGCCGCGGACGCACCGACCCTGCCATTGATCAAGCTCGCTGACCATGCCGACGTGGTTTACAACGATCCGGCCCTGACGGTGCACCTGGCAAAGGTCCTGAGCCGCGACCTGGGTCCTGACAGCGTGCGCGAGATGCCGGCGCAGATGGGAGCCGAGGACTTCTCGCAGTATGGGAGGGCGGGCGTAAAGGCTGTGCTGTTGCACATCGGTGCGGTCGATCCGGCGGTACTCGCGAGTGGCAAGAGAATCCCGGGACTGCATTCACCGCAGTGGGCCCCGCAGCTCGAACCGACGCTCCGATCACTGGTCGCCGCAGAGGTGGTGATGCTGACCGACCTGCTGGCGGGCGGCGCGGATCACTGAACGGAAGCGCTCAGCGCATGTTCTACGAGCCGCGCAAGCGCAACCACGGCCTGCCGCACGATCCGTTCAAGGCGATCGTAGCGCCGCGACCGGTCGGCTGGATTTCCTCGATGAACGCCCGCGGCGAGATCAATCTCGCACCGTATTCGTTCTTCAATGGCATTTCCGGCAACCCGCCGATGGTGATGTTTTCCTCCGAGGGCAGAAAGGATTCGCTCGAGTTCGTTGAAGAGACCCGGGAGTTCGTCTGCAATCTCGCCACCTGGGAACTGCGTGAACAGATGATCGCCACCTCGGGGCCCTATCCACGAGGCGTTGATGAGATGAAGGAGGTGGGTCTCGAGGCCGCACCTTCGACGCTCGTCAGGCCACCGCGGGTCAAGGCGGCGCCCTGCGCGCTGGAGTGCCAGTGGCTGCAGACAGTGCAGCTTCATGACCTCGAGGGCGCGCCGATCGATCGCTACGTCGTGTTTGGCCAGGTCGTGGGCGTGCATATCGACGAGCGCTTCCTCAGGGAGGGTCTGCTGGATACGGCCGCCATGCGGCCGATTGCGCGCGCCGGCTATCACGACTATTTTGTCTCGACGCCCGAGACCCGCTTTTCGATCCGCCGGCCCCCGGGGGCATGACGCCTTTGCAGGGAGAGGGTGTTTCGCTACGATGGTTTGCCTGAACCCGCCTGATAAGGAATAAGAACCATGAAGCTCTATTACCACCCTGCCTCCACCACCAGCCGCATCGTCCAGCTCTTCGCGCTGGATCAGGGTGTCGATCTTGAGTACCAGGTGGTCGATCTGATGAGCGGGGAGCATCTCAAGCCGGAGTTTGCCCGGATCAACCCCAACAGCCTCGTCCCGGTGCTTGTAGACGGTGATTTCCGGCTCACCGAATCTTCAGCCATCATCAAGTATCTTGCTGACAAGGCGGGCTCGCCGGCCTATCCGAAGAACCTGCAGGCGCGCGCGCGCGTGAACGAAATGATGGACTGGTTCCTCGCTAACTTTAACAAGGACTTTGGCTACGGGCTGCTTTATCCACAGGTGTTTGCGCATCACCGGCGGCCGGGCGATGCCGTTCAGTCAGCCACGCTCAACTGGGGCAAGCAAAAGGCCCAGGTCTGGCTGAAAATCCTGGATGCCAACCTGATTGGCCCGGACAAGGCGTACCTGTGTGGCGATGCAATCACGCTGGCCGACTACCTGGGCGCCGAGATCCTGGCCGCCGGCG
This sequence comes from Gammaproteobacteria bacterium, assembly GCA_025350345.1. Taxonomy (GTDB): domain Bacteria; phylum Pseudomonadota; class Gammaproteobacteria; order Steroidobacterales; family Steroidobacteraceae; genus FEN-1191. Next base: position 1,510 of record JANXYA010000183.1, on the reverse strand, counting down.
GGCTCATTCGCTGCAGCTACGCCGCCTATCCGAACATCGAGCGCTGGCTGCAGAACATGCGCGGCCTCAAGAGCTGGGCGAAGGTGCATGAAGTCCTCGATCAGTTCGCGGCCTCGCTCAAGGACAAGGCCTTTGTCGCCATCTGAAGCCATCGTGGCAACCGATCAGGACAGCGTGATCCGGGGCCTGCACCACAACGCCTACCGCTGCCGCGACGCGGAGGAAACGCGTCGCTTCTACGAAGGTTTCCTCGGATTACCGCTGGCAGGGACGCTCGAGATCAATGAGACGAAAAGCGGCCGCCCAACCGAGACGCTGCACATCTTCTTTGGGCTCGGCGACGGCTCGTACCTGGCATTTTTCGAGGCGCCGGACATGCCGTTCGAGTTCAAGTCCCAGCACGACTATGACCTGCATATCGCCCTGGAGGTTGACGAGCAGACCCTGGGCAGGATGCTTGCCCGGGGCAAGGCGGCCGGAATCGATACGCGGGGAGTGGCAGATCATGGCTTCATCCACTCCATCTATTTCCGTGACCCGAATGGCTACGTCATCGAGCTGACTGCGAAGCAGCCCGGCCATGAGGACGCCATGAATCCGGCGTTGAACGGTGCCAGGGAGAAACTCGACCGGTGGAATCTCGCCAGGAAGAACCGGGCGGCATCGAAGCAGAGCTGAGCATGGACCGGCGCCGCGCTCGGCCCCGGTCGCGGAGGTCACTCATGCGCATCGCTACCTTAAGCGGAATCCTGTACCTGTCACTCATCCGGGTCGCCGCTGGCCAGACCCTGTCGGAAGCAGTGCTGAAGTTCGTGAAGGTCGATGCCCCGCTGGTGGCCCTGACGCATGTCCGCGTCATAGACGGCACCGGCGCCGCGGCCGTCGAGGACCAGACGCTGGTCCTGAGCGCGGGCCGGATCGCAGCGGTTTCGGCGGCGGCGACCGCAAAGATTCCCAAATCCGCACAGATCATGGATCTGAGCGGCTACACCGTAATACCAGGCCTCGTGGGGATGCACGAGCACCTGTTCTATCCGATCGGCGATGGCCTCTACGGTGAGATGGGCTTCAGCTTCCCCAGGCTCTACCTCGCCGCAGGCGTCACGACGATGCGCACGACCGGTTCGCTCGAGCCCTACACCGATCTGGAGATCAAGAAGAAGATCGATGCCGGCGCCTCGCCCGGACCCAAGATGCACGTCACCGGACCGTATCTGGAAGGCGCCGGTGCCTGGGCGGTGCAGCTGCATCAGCTTAAGGGGCCGGAGGATGCCGTGGCCACGGTCAACTTCTGGCTCGATGAGGGTGCGGATAATTTCAAGGCCTACATGTTCATCACGCCGGCGGAACTCGCGGCCGCCGTGACCGCCGCACACCAGCGTGGCGCCAAGGTCACCGGGCACCTGTGTTCGATCGGGTTTCGCGAGGCGGCCGCCATGGGCATCGACAATCTGGAGCACGGCCTGTTCGTCGACACGGAGTTCCAGCCGGGCAAGAAGCCGGGCGTGTG
>JANXYA010000074.1 GCA_025350345.1 Gammaproteobacteria bacterium | reverse complement strand
GATCCGATCTGCTGGACCGAAGTGCCGAGCGACCTGAAATCTCTCCGCGGTCAGCGGATACGCTGGCAGCGTGGCCTGGCCGAGAGCCTGGTGCCCAACGTCGGTTTGCTGGTCAGTCGCCGCGGCGGCACCGTGGGCTGGCTGGCCTTTCCCTTCATGCTGCTGTTCGAGCTGCTCGGACCTGTCATTGAGATCCTGGGCTACATCGGCATGATCATCCTGTGGTCGCTCCATCTGATCCCGCTGGTGACGTTCCTCGTGTTCCTGTTCCTGGCGGTCGGCATGGGGATCATGCTGTCGACCAATGCGATCTTCCTCGAAGAACTGTCTTTCCAGATGTATCCGCGTATCGGACAGCAGCTCAAGCTGTTCCTGGCCGCGGTGCTGGAGAACTTCGGCTACCGCCAGCTGATTGCCCTCTGGCGCGTGATCGGCATGGTCAAGTGGCTGTTCAGCGGCAAGGCGCGCAGCCACTGGGGCGAAATCGCCCGCGACGGTTCCTGGCAGCACCCGGCCGGCGTCCGCGACAGCGGCACGCACGAGCGGAGCAAGCCATGAAGCGCTTGATTCTCGCGCTGATCCACGCCACGTGGCTGGCGGGGGCCGCGGTCGCGATTGCGCAGGACAGCCCGCCGAGTTTCGATGAGCAATTCCAGACGGCCCGTGGCCTCGCCATCGCCGGTGAGCGCGACGCGGCCGTAACGGCCTATAGCGCCCTGCTGCAGCGCTCTCCGGGCAATGCCGACGTGTTGCTCGGTCGCGGCAGGGTCTACGCGTGGATGGGCAAGTGGAGCGAGGCCGAGGCCGACCTGACGGCGGCCACTGCTGCGGCGCCGAATTACGCGGATGCCTGGTCCGCGCTGGGTGATCTGTACCTGTGGAGCGATCAACCGGGGCAGGCGGTGGCGGCCTACGGCCGGTGGCTGGCGCTGGCACCCGCGCTCGATCCCGCCCCGCTGATTGCGCGCGGGCGCGCGTTTCGCGCCGCCGGCGATGTCGCGGCCGCGCGCGCGGATTTTCAGGCTGCCGGAGCACGCGGGGCTGATCCGGTGCAGATCGATGATTACCTGCGCTCCCTGGCTCCACGCGCACTGAAGCCGGACGTCGTGAGCCCGGCCGGCTACCTCTGGTCGGCCAGCCTGGGTGCGAGCTGGGAAACATTTTCACCTGCGCGCGCCGACTGGAGCGACTACACCCTGTCGGTGCGCAGACACTTCGAGCGCGGTTCCCTGGCGCTGGAGGCGCTCGGTGCCGACCGGTTCAGCACCAGCGACCACGCCTGGGCGCTGGATGGGTACGTCGACCTGTGGAGCCGCGCCTACGCGAACCTGCGCTACCAATGGAGCCCGTCGGGGAACCTGTTTCCGCAAACCTCCTGGCGCGCCGAGCTGTTCCAGGGGGTGGGCCGGGGTTGGGAGCTTTCCGGCAGTTATGACCGGCTGGATTTCAACTCCTCACCCGTGGACATCTACGGCCTTGGGGTTGGCAAGTATGTCGGCAACTGGTACGTGCGGCTGCGCCACCTCTTTGTTCCCGGGATTGGCGGCGACAGCAACAGCGATCGATTGCTCGCGCGCTATTACTACAAGGGCGACGCGGACAACTACGTGGAGTTCGCAGCCGGAGCCGGCTGGAGCGACACGGCCCTGCTCGGGGCTTCGGGCTTGTCTGGCCAGGGGCACAGCTGGTCGACCAGTGCCGCCTTCGTGAAGTTTCTCAGTCCACGCCTCGGCTTCAAGCTCGGAGCCCTGCTCGAGCGGGACGAGTACGGCTACGACGGTCGCGGCGTCTTTGGATCCATCTATACACGATGGTAGTGCGCCGCCCGAGTGATGGCGTCGGCGCGGTGGCGGCACGGTTTCTCGACCTGCTCCCGGCGCTGCTGCTGGCGGTGCTGTGCCTGCGGGTGGCCGAGCTCCTCGCCGGCATGCCGCCGGGTGCCGCGCTGGCCGCGGCGGCGCGCATTTCAGTGCGGGCGCTGGCCGGCGATGTGTACGTACTGGCAAGGGGCCTGCCGCTGCTGTTCCTGTGGTCGCTGGCACCGCTCCTGGCCAGATCCGGGCGCGGCAGGCTCTGGGGACTGGGGCTCACCTGGTCCGTGCTGATCGCGGCGCAGGCCGCCCTGGTCCAGTACTTCATCACCGCGCGCGTGCCGCTGGGCGCCGACCTGTATGCCTATTCGTGGCGCGATGTGCACGAGACGGTGGCTGCGGGGCTGGGATTCCACCCCGCCGTCGTGGTGGGCTCGGTGGTGGCGCTGCTCGTCCTGTGGACGGTGCTCGCGCGACTCCTCCGGCGCGAAGTGACTTGGCTGTCGCCGCGCGCCGCGGGCCTGATCATCGCCGCGGCCGCGGCGCTATGGTTCGGCCCCGGCCAGCTGCCGCAGGCAGCAGCGGGGAGCCAGTACATCCACGACCTGAAGCTCAACAAGGCCGCCTATTTTCTCGGTGACACGGCCCGTTACCTGATGCGCTCCAGGGCCACAGCGCCGACGCACACAGCGGCAGGGGGCGGTGCCGTGGCGACGGTGCCGATCGCCGGGTTTCACTACCTCAATCCGCGCTACCCGTTCCTGCACGCCGAGCAGACACCCGACGCGCTGGGTGTCCATTTCAAGGTACAGCCAAATTCACCACCCAACCTCGTGCTGATCATCGTCGAAGGGCTCGGGCGCTCCTTCTCGGGGCCGGAGGCGAGCCTCGGCAGCTTCACGCCATTCCTGGACCAGCTCGCCGGGCAAAGCCTCTACTGGGATAATTTCCTGGCGGCGCAGGGCCGGACCTTCGGCGCACTGCCGACGATCTTCGGCTCCCTCCCTTTCGGTGACGAGGGCTTCGCCGCCCTCGGCGATGCGATGCCCGCGCACGCGACCTTGCTGAGCGTGCTCAAGGGCCAGGGGTATCAGCTCAGGTACTATGCCGGCACCGACCTGCAGTTCGACAATGAACGTGCCTTTCTGCTGCGCCAGGGCGTGGATCGGCTGCGCGAAAAGAAGGATTTCGGGCCCGGCTACCCCGTCAGCAACGACTGGGGCTATGGCGACAATGAACTGGTCTCGCTGGCGCTGGCCGACGAGGCGGGCGATGCGCGGCAACCGTTCGTGACGGTGCTGCAGACCAACTCCACGCACACGCCGTACACCTTTGTGGGCCAGGCCCGCTATCAGCAGCGCTTCGAGCAGCGCCTGGACGAGCTCGGTGTGGCCGAGGGAAGAAAGGGCGGCTATCGCGCCTACCGGGACATCTATGGCTCGATCCTCTATATCGACGACGCCCTGCGCCGTTATTTCGAGGCAGCCAGGAAGCGATCCTCTTACGCGAACACGATTTTCATCATCACCGGGGATCACCGCCTGCCGGAGCTCCCGCTGTCCGAGTGGATTGATCGCTACCATGTACCGCTGATCATCTATTCCCCGCTCCTGCGTGCGCCGCTGCGGATCAGGTCGGTCTCCTCGGACTTCGACATCACGCCGTCATTGCTGGCCTTCCTGTCTCACAACTACGGCATCAGGACACCCGCGGCCGTCACCTGGATCGGCTCGGGCCTGGACCTGGAGCCGCAGTTCCGCAACGTGCACGAAATTCCGCTGAAGCAGACCAAGACCAACCTGGTGGATTTCGTCGCCGGACCGTGGCTGCTCAGCAGGGACAAGCTCTACACCTTGAGCGACGGACTGCAGCCCGAGCCGGTGCAGGATGCGAGCGAGCAGGCGAGAGTGGCGGCCCGCTTCGCGGCCTTTCTTAAGGCGAACGAGCAGTTCGCGCAGAGCCGGACCCTCATGCCACCGGAAGCGCTGACTAGACTGGAAAGCTATGCAGGGCAGGAGCGGCCGGCGCTGCAGCCGGCGCCGTTGGCGAAAGGCGCCGCGCTTGCCGTGAGCGAAGTTCGCGTGCCCGAGCACGTGAGCGCGGGGCAGCTGAGCATTGAAGCCGTGTTCGTCAACACTGGCGCAGGGCCGAGTGAGCCGTTCGTGCCGCTCGTCGTGCTGCACAGCGCCGACGGCCGGGAGCTGTCCGAATCCTACGGCACGGCCCTCAGCCTGGCGGGTGGGCAGACCCGCACGCTCCAGCTGCCGGTCAAGTCCCACGGTCTCGCCCGCGGCCATTATTTCCTGTCGGTGCTGCCCTCGGATCCGGCAACCGGCAAGCGCTCGGGCACGGGCCGCTACCACATCCCCATCGTGATCGATGGCTGAAGGGGTCATGCACCCGTCATGACTCGCACGTTGCTGACTGGCGCGGTGCTGCTGATGGTGCTCGGCGCCCAGACCTCGCCGGCTGCAGAACGGGCGATCTGGACCTGGGAGCAGGCCTCGTACGCGATGGTGCAGGATCGCGCCGCCGGCGATGCGGCGATCGCTTTTCTAAAGTCGAAGCGGATCGGGACGCTCTACCTGTATGCGGACTCGTTCCAGGGCCAGAACCTGGTGCAGGCCCGACCAGAGCTGTACCGGCAGTTCATCCGACGGCTCCACGGCAAGGGTCTGCGCGCCTATGCGCTGCTCGGCTCCGCCTACCTGCACACGGAAGAATACGTCCTGCCTGAACGGCGCGAGGAAGCGCTGGCGATGGTTCAGCGCGTGCTTGACTACAATGCGGCGGTGAGGCCGGAGGAGCGCTTCGATGGCGTCAATCTCGACGTCGAGCCGCACGTCCTCGATCAATGGCCGCAGCAGAAGATGCAGCTGCTGGCGCAATTCCTCGACCTCGGCCAGGCCTTGATGGCGCTGAAGCGGGCCTCCGGGCAATCGCTCCTCGTCGGGCCGGCCATTCCGTTCTGGCTCGATGGCATCACGCTGGAGTGGCGCGGCAGCACGAAACCGGTCAGTGAGCACGTGATCGACACCTACGACTACGTCGCACTGATGGACTATCGCGACCACGCCGACGGTCCCGATGGCATCGTCAGCCTGGCGGTCGATGCCATGGCGTATGCGGAGCGAGACCACAAGAAAGTCGTCATCGGCGTCGATATCTCGCCGGGCGAGCCGCAGAAGGTTTCATTTGATCACCTGGCCGAAGCGGATCTGGAGCGGGAACTGGCCCTGGCGGACAAGGCGTTCCGCCGATCTCCGGCCTTTGCCGGCTTTGCGCTCCATCACTTCGGGGCTTACCAGCTCTGGCTGAAACGCGCCCGGTCCTGAATCGCAGGCGCCTGGCCCTGCGACCTGCCTCGGCCATCTCGGACAGTGCCAGCAGTGCGGGTCTTTCCAACGCTCACGAGTTGGACTGATGGCGGGGCATCTGGCGTACGATGGACGCAAGGGGCCAGAATTGACCTACCGGTTCGAATGGTCGCGAGAATAGGCGCCATTCCCGCGAGTCAGTCGGGTGCAACATGCCAGGGCTCACCGAGTGGGACAGCTTTTACGTCATCGTCGGTTCCGCCGCGGGCGCCCTGATCGGGCTGCAGTTCGTCGTCATGACTCTCATTGCCGCGAGGCCGCCACGACGGGCGGAGGAGGGCGCCGCCGCGTTCTCGACGCCGACGATCGTGCATTTCAGCACTGTCTTTTTCCTGTCAGCGATACTGCGCGCTCCCTGGCACGCGATTGCACCCGTGGCCGCTCTCGTGGGTCTCATGGGCGTGGGTGGGGCCTGGTATACCGGCATCGTGGTGCGGCGCATGCGATCGCAATTGGCATATGAGCCCGAATTTGAGGACTGGTTATTTCATGCCGTGCTTCCCTTTGCCGGGTACGCGGCGCTCCTGATTGCAGCCTTTGTTGCGATAACCCATCTTCGGGAAGCCCTGTTTGGCGTCGGCGCCGCGGCGCTGCTCCTGCTGTTCTGCGGCATTCATAACGCCTGGGACGCTGTCTCCTACTTCGTGCTCGTGCACATGCGCAGCGACAGGGACTGAGCGCAAGCGATGGAGCGGGCGGGATCGTCCGACGATACTCACGCCGGATCATTGTCGGCCGATGCGTTCCGAATGATGGTTTCATCCCGGTCTAGCGGCCGGCTCCCGCGATTCCCGGGGGCCGCAGTCCGCCCCCATTAACCCGCGAAACTCGCTCCTCGCCAAGCTGGGCCGCTCGGCCCTGGCAGGTGAAGTCTGCGTACATATTATAGATCTAATATGATCTATTAAGTATTAAAGATGCGATAAAAGCCCTATTTAAGGTCATTAAAGTTAATGTATTTATAGATCTAATAGGGGCTATATAGTACTATTGAGTGGTCAGCGGGCCGTTGTGGGGCTGTACATGCAGACCATTCGAACCAGCGCGGAGCTCGAGGAGCTACTGGGCTCGCGCCTGCGGGAATTGCGGCTGCTCAAGAACCTTGATCAGCAGTCGCTGGCCGAGCGCGCGGGCCTCTCCTTGAATGCGGTGAAGCACCTGGAATCCGGCAAGGGCGCACGCCTGAACTCCCTCGTCAAAGTGCTGCGGGCTCTGGAGCGAGCCGATTGGCTGGACACTCTGGCGCCAATTGTCTCCATCAGCCCGATGCAGATGTTGAAGAGAGGAAGTCGCGAACCCCGGCGCGCCCGCCGCAGGGCTCGCAAGCGTGTATAGGCCCGTTGACATCGTCGAAGTTCGGGCCTGGGATCGTCTCGTGGGTGCGGTGGCTCTCGATCCCGGCCTGAGCTACTACGCCTTTGAATACGCGCCGGAATTCATAAAGACCGGAATTGAGCTGGCACCGCTGAGCATGCCGCTGGCCCAGGCACGGCGTCCGTTCATCTTTCCGGAACTGCCCGAGATGACCTACAAGCGTCTGCCCTCGATGCTTGCGGACGCGCTGCCCGATGATTTCGGCAATAGCCTGATCAATGCCTGGATGGCCAATCAGGGTGTGGCCGCCAGCGACATCACTGCGCTCGACCGGCTCGCCTACATGGGAAGACGAGGCCTGGGTGCTCTCGAATTTCATCCGGTGCGTGGTCCTACCACCAAGCGCCCGACCGCGATCGCACTGGCAGAACTCGTGGAGAGTGCCCGGCGGGCCGTGCACGGTGAGATTGATGCGGATCCGCATGCCGCAGCAGTGTTGAAGCAGCTCATTTCTGTGGGCACGTCGGCCGGTGGCGCGCGCGCCAAGGCGACAATCGCGTGGAACCCGGGTACGCAGGAGATTCTTACCGGCCAGTTTGACGTTGGCCCGGGATTCGAGCACTGGATACTGAAGTTCGATGGCGTCGGCAAGGACGATGAGCTGGGGGAGTCCAGGGGTTATGGGCGGATCGAATACGCCTATCACCTGATGGCCACCCAGTCGGGAATCAGCATGGCGCCTTGCCGGCTGCTCGAAGAGGGCGGCCGCGCGCACTTCATGACCAAACGCTTCGATCGGGACGGCAACACGAAGCTGCACACGCAAACGCTATGCGGCATGGCTCAACTGGACTACAGGGCCAAGGGAGTTCACGACTACAGTCAATGCCTGGGCGCGATGCGGCAACTGAGATTGGGCCCGGGAGCCTTTGAGCAGGCGTTTCGCCGCATTGCCTTCAACGTGATGGCCACAAACTGTGATGATCACACGAAGAACATCTCTTTTATCCTGCGTGAGCAGGGGACTTGGGAGCTCGCTCCGGCCTACGACCTGATCTACGCGTACAACC
>JANXYA010000122.1 GCA_025350345.1 Gammaproteobacteria bacterium | reverse complement strand
CACGGGCTTCGTGGTCGATGATGCGATCGTCATGATCGAGAATATCTCCCGCTTCCTGGAGCAGGGCGATACGCCGCTGGAGGCGGCACTGAAGGGATCGAAGCAGATCGGCTTCACGATCATCTCGCTGACCGTCTCGCTGGTGGCGGTGCTGATTCCGCTGCTGTTCATGCAGGAAGTCGTGGGGCGGCTGTTCCGCGAATTCGCGGTGACACTGGCGGTGACCATCCTGATCTCGGCGCTCGTGTCCCTTACCCTGGTGCCAATGATGTGCGCCAAGCTCCTGCATCCGCGTGCGCCGCACGCGGCGGATGCGGACCCGCAGGGCAATGCTCCCTGGTTCGCGGCCCTGGTGCGATGGTATGGACGGCAACTGACCTGGGTGCTCGACCATCAGCGCCTGACGCTTGTCGTGGCCGTGGGCACCCTGGCGCTGACGGCGCTCCTGTACATCCTCATACCTAAGGGATTCTTCCCTACGCAGGACACGGGACTCATCCAGGGGATATCCGAGGCCACGCAATCGGTGTCCTATGCGGCGATGGCCGATCGCCAGCAGGCGCTCGGGGCCGCCATCCTGAAGGATCCCGATGTCGTCAGCCTCTCCTCGTTCATCGGCGTCGACGGCAGCAATGTCACGCTCAACAGCGGCCGGTTCCTGATCAACCTCAAGCCCCGGAGCGATCGGAGCGCCACCGCCTCCGAGATTGCCCGCCGCCTGCAGGATGAGATCGCCGGGGTGGCAGGCATCACGCTGTACATGCAGCCGGTGCAGGACCTGACGCTCGATGCCACCGTCAGTCGCACCCAATACCAGTTCACACTGCAGGCATCCGATGCGGCCGCGTTGTCCACCTGGACGCCCCGGCTCGTGGCGCAACTGCGCTCGCTCCCGGATTTTGCGGACGTGACCAGCAACCAGGAAGACAACGGCCTGTCCGCTTCGGTCCTCATCGATCGCGACAGCGCCGCCCGCTTCGGCATCAGCGTGGGCACCGTCGACAACGCGCTCTACGATGCCTTCGGGCAACGCATCGTCTCGACGATCTTCACGCAGTCCAACCAGTATCGCGTGATCATCGAGGCCGATCCGTCCCTGCAGGCCTCGCCCCAGTCGCTCGCTGCGATCTATGTGCCTTCCGCTGGCGGCGGCCAGGTGCCACTCTCGGCCATCGCCTCGATCCAGGAAGACACACGCCCGCTGCTGATCAATCACCAGGCGCAGTTCCCGGCGAGCACCGTGTCCTTCAATCTCGCCCCGGGCGCCTCGCTCGGCTCGGGTGTCAAGGCCATTGAGAACGCCGAGCAGGTCATCGGCCTACCCGCCAGCATCAGCACGACTTTCCAGGGAGCGGCGCTGGCGTTCCGCAACAACCTCAGCAACGAGTTGCTGCTGCTGCTCGCTGCAGTGGTCGTGATGTACATCGTGCTGGGGGTGCTCTACGAGAGCTTCATTCACCCGATCACGATTCTCTCGACCCTGCCTTCGGCAGGCATCGGCGCATTGCTTGCGCTGATGCTGGCCGGCGATGACCTGACCATCATCGCCCTGATCGGCATCGTGCTGCTGATCGGCATCGTCAAGAAAAATGCCATCCTGATGATCGATTTCGCCATTCATGCCGAGCGGAATGAGGGCAAGTCGCCCCGCGAGGCGATCTACCAGGCCTGCCTGCTGCGCTTCCGCCCCATCCTGATGACGACCGTGGCGGCCATGTTCGGGGCCCTGCCGTTGATGTTCGGCACCGGCACCGGCTCCGAGCTTCGCCACCCGCTGGGCGTCAGCATCGTGGGTGGCCTCATGGTCAGCCAGGTGCTGACGCTGTTCACGACGCCAGTCATCTACCTGGCCTTCGACCGTCTCAGTGTGCGAATGCGCCGGCGGACATGAACCTTTCGGCACCGTTCATCGCCCGTCCGGTGGCCACGACGCTGCTGACCCTCGGTGTGGCGCTGGCCGGCGCCGTGGCCTTCAACCTGCTCCCCGTCGCACGGCTCCCCAAGATCGACGCGCCCGCCATCTTCGTCTCGGCCTCCATCCCCGGGGCCAGCCCTGAGGTCATGGCCAGCAGCGTGGCCACGCCGCTGGAGCGGCACCTCGGCGCGATCGCCGATGTGGATGACATGACCTCCACGAGCAGCGTGGGCAACACCAATATCCAGCTGACTTTCGGCCTGGATCGCGACATTGACGGCGCGGCGCGCGACGTCCAGGCCGCCATCGTCGCCGCACACGCGGACCTGCCCTCCGCCCTGACGCGCAATCCGGCCTATCGCAAGTTCAACAGCTCGAGCTTTCCCATCCTGCAGCTCGCCATGACCTCCGATGTGCTGACTCAGGGGCAGATTTTTGACGCCGCGGACGCCGTGATCTCCCAGCGCCTGTCGCAGATCAAGGGCGTCGGCAACGTCACCGTGGCCGGCAGCGCCCTGCCGGCGGTCAGGGTAGAGAT
>JANXYA010000114.1 GCA_025350345.1 Gammaproteobacteria bacterium | reverse complement strand
TGCCGTCATCGGTATCACCGATGTACATGCCGGGTCTTTTCCGCACTGCATCAAGACCCTTTAAGACCTTGATTTTACTAGAATCATAGACGTCGAGCTGGGTCATGCATGGGCCCTTGTTACCATACTCATATTATAGCGTGGTAACGCAGCCATGTTCCACGTGAAACACCCTCTCCGGCTCCCCAAATCGGGCCTCCTCCGGATGGAGGGCAGTGACGATCAACTGGCCCCTCATCTTGCGGATTTCACTGAGCATGGCCTCGGTATGCGCCCGGTCGAGCTCGGCCGCCGGATCGTCCAGCAGCAGCGTCGGCGGACGCCTGCCCCCGCTCCCGGCCAGGCGCGCCATGGCCAATGCCAGGGCGGCGCCGAGGAGTTTCTGCTGACCGCGCGAAAGCACTTCGCGCGCCGGCCGGCCCTCAATCCGCAACAGCACGTCGAAGCGATGGGCACCGCTGCAGGTGGTCTTGCGCTCCAGGTCCCGTGGCCGGTGGGTTGCCAGGATCTCGAGGAGAGTCCGCTCCTGGCCCCAGCCTCTGTAGAACCCCAACGTCACTGGCTCCCCCAGCAAGGCTGAGAGCGTCTCGCGCCAATACGGCTCCAGCTGGGACAGGGTCCGGCTCCGGGATTCGGCCAGCAACTCACCGAGACGTGCCAGTTCGGGTTCCCAGGCGGCCGGGTCCGCCGCCTGCTTCAGGGCGGCGTTGCGTTGGCGGAGCGTCCTGGAATAGTCCATCCACGTGCCGACAAAGCTTGGTTCCACGTGGAACACTCCCCAGTCCAGCCAGCGTCGGCGGTAGGCGGGTCCCTCTTCCACCAGCCGGTGGATCCCCGGATCAAGCACCTGGACGGGAAAGGCCTCGGACAGTTCGGCCAGCGATCGGGCCTCGCGGCCGGCGAGCCGGACCTTCAGGCCGGCGAAACGATCAAAGCTGAGGCCGAGCACGGGGTAGCTGGGGTCATCGGTTCGACCGAGCACGGACAGGCCAGCTGCTCCATGCCCGATCAGCTGCTCGGTATGGCGCGTGCGAAAGGAGCGCCCGCGGCCCAGCAGGTAGACGGCCTCGAGAATCGAAGTCTTGCCGGAACCGTTCGGGCCGGTGAGCAGGTTGACGTGGGGGTGCAGGTCGAGCTGGACTTGCTTGAGGCAGCGCAGGCCCTCGACCTCGAGTGCCAGCAGGCTCATGCCGGGCCTTACAGGCGCATGGGCATGACGACAAATTTCACGGAGGTGTCGCCGGGTGCGCGAATCAGGCAGCTCGAGTTCGAATCGGTGAGGGCCACCTCGACGGTATCGACGTCCACCGCGGCCAGGGCCTCGAGCAGGTAGGTGACATTGAAGCCAATTTCCATCTCATCGCCCGTATAGGCCACCTCGACCTGGTCTTCGGCCTCTTCCTGCTCCGGGTTATGGGCCTGGATAGTGAGCTGATTGGCGCCGAAGGTGAGGCGAACTCCGCGATATTTCTCGTTTGAGAGGATGGAGGTGCGCTGCAGGGCCTGCCGGAGCAGATCGCGGCCGGCGCTCATGGAAAAGGGTGGCTTGGCGGGTATCACCCGCCCATATTCGGGGAACTTACCATCGATCAGCTTCGAAGTGAAGCGAATATCGCCGATCTGGGCGCGAACGTGATTGGTCCCAATACTGAGTTCGATGTCTCCCTCCCCACCCAGGATTCGCTGCAGCTCAAGGATCCCTTTGCGCGGGACGATGACCTGCTGGCTGCCATCGATGGCTTCGGCCAGCTCGGTTTCAGCGAGCGAGAGTCGATGCCCGTCGGTGGCCACTGCCCGCAGCTTCTTGCCGGAGGTCTCTAGCAAAGTGCCGTTGAGGTAGTAGCGCACGTCCTGCTGCGCCATCGAGAAATGGGTCTTCTCGATCAGCCGCCGGAACTGCTCGCGACTCACGCGGATCGCCTGGCGGGAGTGGATTTCCTCCACCACCGGAAATTCACTCGCCGGCAGACTCGAGAGCGTGAAGCGACTCCGGCCCGCCTTCACCACCACGCGTTCGGCCTCGCGCACCAGCGAGACCGTGGACTTCTCCGGCAGCGCGCGCACGATCTCCAGTAATTTTCGGCCCGGCACCGTGATGTCGCCGGCCTGCTGCACCGACACGCTCGCACTCGCGACGAGCTCGACTTCCAGGTCCGTGCCGGTCACCGTGAGTTTCTCGCCGCGTGCGATCAGCAGCACATTCGCCAGCACCGGCATCGTCTGCCGCCGCTCCACGACCCCCATCACGCTCTGCAGTGGCCCGAGCAGATTTTCCCGCGACGCGGAGACTTTCATAGTAAGAGTTCTTCTTAAGATTTAAGACAGTAATGATTATTAGGCCTGTGAGGATCGGGGACAACCGCTTTCGGTGCCGATCCGTCTGATAAATCATCGCGCCCGGCGCCTAGGCCGTTTCGCAAAGTACCTCCGCTCACTGTGCGCGTGCTGTGGGTAATTTTATCCCCAATCCTGTCCACAGCTTCTTAAGGGTCAACCCGCCAGGGTTCTCAACAGGATTGAAAAATCCTCCTGGATGCGCGGCTCGCTGTCGCGCAGTTCCCGGATGCGCTTGCAGGCGCGCATCACCGTGGTGTGATCCCGGCCCCCGAAGGCATCACCGATTTCCGGCAGGCTGTGGGTGGTGAGTTCCTTGGCGAGCGCCATGGCGACCTGCCGCGGGCGCGCGACCGAGCGGCTCCGTCGCTTGGAGAGCAGGTCGGCAATGCGCACCTTGTAGTATTCGGCCACGGTCTTCTGGATGTTATCGACGGTGATCAGCCGCGCCTGCAGCGTCAGCAGATCCTTGAGCGCCTCGCGGGCAAATTCCAGCGTGATGGGGCGGCCCAGGAAGCGCGCATTGGCGATCACGCGGCGCAGGGCGCCTTCGAGTTCGCGCACGTTCGAGCGGATGCATTTCGCTATGAAAAAAGCCACTTCCTCGGGCAATTCGACGCCGACGAGCTGCGCCTTGCCGAGCAGGATGGCCACGCAGGTCTCCAGGTCGGGCGGCTCGATGGCGACCGTGAGGCCCCAGCCGAAGCGCGATTTCAGCCGCTCCTCCAGGCCGTCGACCTCCTTCGGATAGCGATCGCAGGTGAGGATCACCTGGTACTGGCCTTCGATCAGCGCGTTGAAGGTGTGGAAGAACTCCTCCTGCGAGCGATCCTTCCCGGCAAAGAACTGGATGTCATCGATCAGCAGCGCATGCAGGGTGCGATAGGTGTTCTTGAATTCGTTGATGGTGTTGTGCTGGAGCGAGCGCACCATGTCGCTGACGAAGCGCTCGGAGTGCACGTAGGCGATGCGCGCGTCGGGCTTGCGCTCGCGGATCAGATGGCCGATCGCGTGCATGAGGTGCGTCTTGCCCAGGCCCACACCCCCGTAGATAAACAGCGGGTTGTAGGCGGAGCCGGGATTTTCCGCGACCTGCTGCGCGGCCGCCTTGGCGAAGTGGTTGCTCTTGCCTTCGATGAAACTGCCGAAGGTGAAATTCGCGTTCAGCGGCACGCCGGCAAAGGCGGCCCGAGCCGGAGCGGGCGCTCTAACGGCGCTTGCCTCCTGCGCTGCGCCGGCGTTGGCCGGGAGTTCGCGCGAACCGATCTCGATCGTCACGGGCAGTCCGCCGTCGGCACGCAGGATCGCTTCGATCCGTGTCAGCAGATTCGTGCGCACCCAATCGACCACGAAGCGGTTGGGTGCAAGCAGGCGCAGCCGATCGTTCCCTTCGACGGCCTGCAGGGGCCGGACCCAGGTGTTAAATTGCTGTTCCGGCAGCTCGCTTTCGAGTGCGCCGACACAGCGGGACCACGTTGCGCTCAAGCGGGTGGCTGCCTTCAGGTCTGCTGTGGATCGAGGAAAAGGGGTCGAAGTCTATACCTTAAAGCCGGCGGCCCGGAAGCGTTCGCGTATTGACATGCCGCGGCCCCGAACGTACCCTGCCCGCCCATTTTTCGTGGAATTTCCGGACCTTGTTCAGCCATGAAACGCACCTATCAGCCCAGCAAGGTCCGCCGCGCCCGCACGCATGGTTTTCGGGCCCGGATGGCCACCAAGAACGGTCGTAAAGTGCTCGCGCGGCGACGCGCCAAGGGCCGCAAGCGGCTGATCCCCTAGAGATTTTGTGACCGCCGGCGAATCCAGCAGCGGGCCGGAGCGTCCGCTTCTGCGGTTCCAGCGCTCCCAGCGATTGCGCCGGCCGGCCGAGTTCCAGGCCGCCTATCGCCAGGGCCGACGCTTCGGGAACGAGTTGCTGACGGCCACGGTCCGTCCCAATGACCAGCCCTCGGCGCGGCTGGGGCTGTCGATCGCGGCGCGGACGGTAGGCGATGCGGTCAACCGCAACCGACTGCGGCGGCAGATTCGGGAGAGCTTCCGCCTGCAGCAGCAGCACCTGCCGCCGGTGGATATCGTGATCGGCGCGCGCGATGCGGCGCGCGGCGCGGCAGCACCGGCGCTGCGCGAGAGCCTGCAGGTCCTGTGGAAGC
>JANXYA010000109.1 GCA_025350345.1 Gammaproteobacteria bacterium | reverse complement strand
GCGTGTCCTTGCTCTCCGCGGCCTGCGCCGCGGCGAGGCGCTTCTCGAGCTCCGGGATGCGCCCGTACTGGAGTTCGGCGACCTTGCCCAGATCGCTCCGCCGGCGCGCCGCCTCCATCTCGAGGCGCACTTTCTCCAGCTCCTCCCTGACGGCTGCCGCGCCCTGCAGCATGGCCTTCTCGGACTTCCAGATCTCCTCGAGGTCGGCGTATTCCTTCTCGAGCCCGCGCAGCGTCTCGCGCAGGGTGGCGAGGCGCTTCTTCGAGGCCTCGTCCTCTTCCTTCTTGAGGGCCTCCTGCTCGATCTTGAGCTGGATGATGCGCCGCTCGAGCCGATCGAGCGCCTCGGGCTTGGAGTCGATCTCCATGCGGATGCGCGCACCCGCCTCGTCGATCAGGTCGATCGCCTTGTCGGGCAGCTGCCGGTCGGCGATGTAGCGGTGCGAGAGCGTCGCCGCGGCGACGATGGCCGGGTCGGTGATGTCCACACCGTGGTGCACCTCGTAGCGCTCCTGGAGTCCGCGCAGGATCGCGATCGTGTCCTCCACGCTCGGCTCGTTCACCATGACCTTCTGGAAGCGCCGCTCGAGGGCGGCATCCTTCTCGAGGTACTTGCGGTACTCATCGAGGGTGGTCGCCCCGACGCAATGCAGCTCGCCGCGCGCCAGGGCCGGCTTGAGCATATTGCCGGCGTCCATCGAGCCCTCCGCCTTGCCGGCCCCGACCACGGTGTGCAGCTCATCGATGAACAGGATCACGCGCCCTTCCTGCTTGGCGAGGTCGGTGAGCACGGCCTTGAGCCGCTCCTCGAACTCGCCGCGGAACTTCGCGCCGGCGATCAGCGAACCCATGTCGAGGGCCAGGATGCGCTTGTTCTTCAGGCCCTCGGGCACCTCGCCGTTGATGATGCGCTGGGCGAGACCCTCGACGATCGCGGTCTTGCCCACCCCGGGCTCGCCGATCAGGACCGGATTGTTCTTGGTGCGCCGCTGCAGCACCTGGATGGTGCGGCGGATCTCATCATCCCGGCCGATCACCGGATCGAGCTTGCCGGCCGCGGCCCGCGCGGTCAGATCGACCGTGTATTTCTCCAGCGCCTGGCGCTGCTCCTCGGCGCCGGCGTCCTTCACCTGTTCCCCGCCGCGCAGTTCCTCGATGGCCTTCTCCAGCGCCGCCTTGTGCAGGCGGCTGTCCTTGAAGATCTTCGCCAGCGTCCCGCGATCCTCGAAGGCGGCGAGCACGAACAGTTCGCTGGAGATGAACTGGTCGCCGCGCTCCTGCGCCAGCTTGTCGGTGACATTCAGCAGCCGGTTCAGATCGCTCGAGACGTGCACCTCGCCCGCTGCGCCTTCGACCTTGGGCAGGCGATCGAGCGCCGCGCCCAGGAGCGAACGAAGTTTGTTGAGGTCGGCACCCGCCTTCAGCAGGAGCGGGCCGACGCCTCCACCGGAGGCATCGAGCAGCGCCAGCATCACGTGGGCCGGTTCGATGAACTGGTGATCGCGTCCGACGCACAGCGATTGGGCGTCGGCCAGTGCGGCCTGGAAGCGGCTGGTCAGCTTGTCCATGCGCATAGCTCTTAAGGTCCCGACGGTTCCTGGAATACCCCAAAATCTGGGGGCGGGTGGCCCAAAATCAAGGGCCTAGCCGAGCAGGGTCTCGGTGACGGCGATGACGCCCACACCCGCCCCGATCAGCAGCACCTGCATGGCGCTGCCAAAGGGGTCCACCCGCCGATGCAGGCCGGGAATGAGGTCGGCCACCGCGACATAGATGAGCGAGGCGGCGGCCACCGAGATCGCGTAGGGCAGCACGTCGAGCGCGCCCTTCAGCGCGAGGTAGCCGGCCAGGCCGCCGATGATCGAAGTGAGGCTGCTGGCGGCGTTGAACACCAGGGCGCGCACCGGGCTCATGCCAGCGTGCAGCAGGACCGCCAGGTCGCCCAGCTCCTGCGGGATCTCATGCGCGGTAATCGCGATGGTGGTCACGATCCCCAAGCGCACGTCGGTGAGGAAGGCCGCGGCGATCAACACCCCGTCGAAGGCGTTGTGCACCCCGTCGCCAAACAGCACGATCCAGCCGGCGGCGCGATCGCGGTTCTGGACCGAAGGGACCTGGTGCTGCTCGCAGTCCTCCGTGTGGCAGTGGCGCCAGAGCACGAGTTTCTCGAGCACGAAGAACAGGGCGATCCCCGCCAGCAGCGCCGCGCCGATCGCCTGCACGTGCCCCGCTCCGACATCGGCGATGGCCTCGGGCAGGAGTCCCAGCAGCGCCGCGGCGAGCATGGCCCCGGTGGCAAAGCTGATCAGGTGCGGCAGGAACCAGTTGCGCCGGGCCTCACCGTACAGCAGGAACAGGCTCGCCAGCGCGGCGCTGAGCAGCCCCCCGAAAAGGGTGGCGAGGATGATCCAGATCAGGATGGGCACGGCGGACTCAGGAGCGTGTAGAGGATCAGGGGCTTCGGGGCGGACTTGGGGCGCGTCACTCTAGCACGCACCTGAGGGGCCGCCAGCGCTGCGCCAGATCAGTGCCGCCATGCGGCCGGTCCGCCCGTCGCGCCGGTAGGAGTAGCAACCGGCCACATCGGCGTAGGTACAGCGCTCCGCAGCGCTGACGCGCTGCACGCCGAGGCGCGCGAGGCGCTGCCTCGCCAGCAGCGCCAGGTCGCATTGCCAGCGACCGCGCGCATTGGCGCTGAAGCCGGCCGCGGCGCGCACATCGTCGGCGAGGAAGCGCGCGCGCACTTCCCCGCCGACCTCGAAGTGCGGCGCGCCGATGGCCGGCCCCAGCCAGGCATGCACTCCAGCGGGCTGTGCGCCCATCGCGGCGATGGTGGCTTCGAGGACCCCGGCCGCGAGACCTCGCCAGCCCGCGTGCGCCGCGCCGATCACGGCGCCATCCTCGCTGGCAAACAGCACCGGCATGCAATCGGCCACCGTGATCGCCAGGACCTTATCCGAGCAACGCGTGACTGCGGCATCCGCGGGCCCCGGCGAGTGCTCGAAATCGGCGGCGAGGACGCCAGTGCCGTGAGCCTGCTGCAGCCACAGCGGCTCGGACGGCAGCGCCAGCGCGGCGCGCAGGCGGCGGCGATTCTCCGCCACCGCATCGGGCTCATCGCCCACGCCGGCGCCCAGGTTCAGGCTCGCGTACGGTGCCGCGCTGACACCCCCTGAACGCAGCGTGCAGATCGCTCGCACCGCCGCCGGCGCGCCCCACGCAGGTGTGAGCCACTCAATGCTCATCGGACCCCTGCTGCGCATCGTCCCGCAGGGTCGCCAGCAGCGCGCGAAAATCCGGCGGCAGGGGCGCCTCGAACGTATGGTGCCGGGTGCTGATCGGGTGATTGAACGCGAGGCGCTGCGCATGGAGGGCCTGGCGGCGAAAGGCCGCCAGCGCCTGCTGCGCTGTGGCGCCCGCACCGGCCACCTGCCGCCGCCGGCCGCCATAGAGCGGATCGCCGACGATCGGGTATCCGGCGTGGGCCAGATGCACGCGGATCTGATGCGTGCGGCCGGTCTCGAGCTGCACGCGCAGCAGCGTGTGGCCGCGGAAACGCTCCTCGATCCGGTAGTGCGTCACGGCCTCGCGCCCGTCGCGCCGCACCGCCATGCGCGTGCGTTGCGTGCGGTGCCGGCCGATGGGCTCATCGATGGTGCCGCCGGCCGTGGGGCGCCCGAGGCACAAGGCCAGGTACCCGCGCGCGATCTTGCGTTCCTGCAGCATGCGCACCAGCTGCACGTGGACCTCCGGCGTGCGCGCCACCACCAGCAGTCCGCTCGTGTCCTTGTCGAGGCGATGGATCAGGCCGGCGCGCGGCACCGTGGCGAGGCTCCGATCGTGCGCCAGCAGTGCATTCTGCAGCGTATGGCGGGGATTGCCCGCGCCGGGGTGCACGACCAGGCCAGCGGGCTTGTCGATCACCAGCAGGGCCTCATCCTCGTGCACCACGTTGAGCCCGATCGCCTCGGCCTCGATGGTCTCATCGGCCGGGAATTCAGCCTGGACGCGCACCCGCTCGCCCCCCGCCAGGCGCTCGCGCGGCCGGACCACGTGTCCGTCCAGCAGCACCGCGCCGGAGCTGATCCAGCGCTGCAGGCGCGAGCGCGAGTACTGCGGCAGGGCCGCGGCGAGCGCCTGATCGAAGCGCGCGCCGGCGACCCCGGCGGGCAGCTCCAGCTCATGGACGAGGAACTTGGCGGTCATGGTGCGGTCGCAAGTGCGGCAGGATTAATTCGCTATACTGGCGCTTTCTCGTCGCAGGGTAAAACGTGACCGCACATCAAGGCACCCGCCTCCTCTATTGCCGTGCCGCCGCCGTCGCGTTGCTGGCCCTCTCGCTTGCCTTCGGCGGTTGCCACAGCCGCGGCAAGCTTAAAGATAGCGCCAGGATGACGGCCCCGAACCTGTACAAGGCGGCCCGCAAGTCCCTCGACGGGAGCGATTTCGAACTGGCCGTCAAGCAGTACGAGGCGCTGACCGCCCGCTATCCCTTCTCAGATGAGGCACGGCAGGCGCGGCTCGACCTGATCTACGCCTACTACCGCAAGGGCGAGAACGAAGCGGCGACCGATGCCGCCAAGCAGTTCCTGGACGAGAATCCCACGCACCCGCGCGTCGATTACGCCTGGTACGTGCGCGGCCTGATCGATTTCGAGCACACGCCCTGGGCTTTCGAGCGCTTCTTCGGCGTCGACATGGCCAAGCGGCCGCCCGATTCGCTCCTCTCATCGATCACCGCCTTCAGCACCGTGGTGAAGGATTACCCGAAAAGCGAGTACGCCCACGACGCGCAGCGCCGCCTGATCTACCTGCGCAACCGCCTGGCCGAGTACGAGGTGAACGTGGCCCGCTACTACGTCCGCCGCGGCGCCTACCTGGCCGCCGCGCAGCGCGCGCAGCGCACGATCGAGCACTACGACGGCGCCCCCTCGGTGCAGGAAGCCCTCGAGATCATGAGCGATTGCTACGGGCGCCTGGGCCTCAAGGATCTGCAGGCCAATGTGGAGAAGGTCTACCAGGCCAACTACCACGAGGGCAGCGCCCAGGGGGCGAAGCATCGGGCGTGGTGGCACATCTGGTGAGCGCCAGCGCGCCCGGGCGCGAGCGCTACCGGCGGTACCCGCTGGTGATCGGATAGCGCCAGTCGCGCCCGAAGGCGCGCCGGCTCACGCGCACGCCCGGCGGGGCCTGGCGGCGCTTGTATTCGTTGCGCTGGACCAGGTTCAGGATGCGCGTGACCACGGCGCGCTCGAAGCCGCGGGCACAGATCTCATCGACCGACAGGTCCTCCTCGATGAAGGCCTCGAGGATCGGATCGAGCAGCGCATAGGGCGGGAGCGAATCGGTGTCCTTCTGGTTCGGCCGCAGCTCCGCGCTCGGCTCGCGCTCGATGACGCGCGCGGGTATCGCCGGCGCCCCAGGGGGCGCGATGCTGTTGCGGTAGTTCGCCAGCCGGTAGACCAGCTGCTTGCTGCAATCCTTGATCGGTGCGAAGCCGCCGTTCATGTCCCCGTACAGCGTGGCATACCCGACCGCCATCTCGCTCTTGTTGCCGGTCGTGAGCAGCATGCGCCCGGT
Organism: Gammaproteobacteria bacterium; assembly: GCA_025350345.1. Classification (GTDB taxonomy): domain Bacteria; phylum Pseudomonadota; class Gammaproteobacteria; order Steroidobacterales; family Steroidobacteraceae; genus FEN-1191. The sequence goes on along the minus strand of JANXYA010000109.1, from coordinate 858 downwards.
CTTGTTGGAAATCGCCATGAGCAGCAGGCCCCGGGTGCGCGCCTGGATGTTCTCCTCGGTGGCATCGGCGCTCCGTCCCGCGAATTCGCCCGCCAGCGCGGCGAGCGCCGCCTCGAACATGCCCTCGATGGAGATGGAGCTGAATTGCACCCCGAGCGTGCGCGCCTGGGCGGCCGCGTCATCGACGCTCATCTGCGAGGTGTAGCGCGAGGGCATCATCACGGCCTGCACCCGCTTCGCGCCGAGCGCATCGACCGCCACCGCCAGGGTGAGGGCCGAATCGACGCCTCCGGACAGGCCCATCACGACGCCGGCGAAGCCGTGCTTGTTGACGTAGTCGCGCACGCCCAGCACGAGGGCCCGATAGACGCTCTCATCGACGCCGAGCTCGGGCGCAACGGTGCCCTGCACGGGCACCACCTTTGAATTTCGGCGTTCGAACTGCGCCAGGTACAGGCCCTCCGTGTAGGCCGGGGCGCGCATGACGATCGCGCCCTCGGCGTCCATCACGAAGGAGTTGCCTTCGAAGACCAGCTCGTCCTGGCCGCCGTAGAGATTGACGTAGACGATGGGCACGGCGCATTCGGCCACGCGCTCCCCGATCACGCGCTCGCGCTCGCGCTGCTTGTGCATCTCGAAGGGCGAGGCGTTGATCACCAGCAGCAGCTCGGCGCCGGCGGCGCACGCCAGCCTTGCCGGCTCGTTTTCCCACGCATCCTCGCAGACCAGCAGCCCTAGGCGGATGCCCTTGCGATCGAACACCGCCGCGCCCCCACCGGCGGTGAAATAACGCTTCTCGTCGAACACGCGGTAGTTCGGCAGGCAGCTCTTGCGCTTCAGCGCGACGCGCTCCCCGTC
>JANXYA010000219.1 GCA_025350345.1 Gammaproteobacteria bacterium | reverse complement strand
CGCGCTGGCCGGCGTCGGCGTGGCCTTCTACGTCTGCGCCGCCCTGCGGCGCGCGCTCGAGGCCGCCGCGCTGTTGCCCGCGGACGCGACCTCGATCACCACCCTGCTCGACCTGGTGGCGCTCGGCACGGTGGCCGACGTCGTGCCGCTGGATGCGAACAATCGCGTCCTGGTCGCCCAGGGGTTGGCGCGCATTCGCGCCGGGCGTTGCGTGCCGGGCATCGCGGCGCTCCTCGCCGTGGCGAGGCGCTCGGCCACCGAGCTCACCGCCGCCGACCTGGGCTTTGCGGTCGCACCGCGCCTCAACGCGGCCGGGCGCCTCACCGACATGTCCATCGGCATCCGCTGCCTGCTCAGCGACGATGTGGGCGAGGCGCAGACGCTCGCCATCGAACTCGACACGCTCAACGCCCAGCGGCGCGAGCTCGAAGCGGACATGCAGCTCACGGCGCTCGCCGCCGTGCGCGCGCTGGAGAGCCAGGACAGCGCCGTGCAGCGCGCGGGCGTCTGCCTCTTTGACCCCCAATGGCACCAGGGCATCGTTGGGCTCGTTGCCGGCCGCGTCAAGGAGCGGTTGCGCCGGCCGGTCATCGCCTTCGCGCTGTGCGATGAGCGGACGCTGCGCGGCTCGGCCCGTTCGGTGCCCGGCGTCCACGTGCGCGATGTGCTCGAGGCGATCGCCACGCGCGAGCCGGACCTGCTCGGGAAGTTCGGCGGTCATGCCATGGCCGCGGGCCTGAGCCTGGCGCGCACCGATCTGGATCGCTTTGCGCGGGCCTTCGATGCCGAGGTGCGGCGTGCGATGGCGCACAGCGCGCTGGGCGATGCGCTCGAGACCGACGGCGAGCTCAGCGATGAGGAGATCGCCCTGCCGCTGGCCGAGGCGCTGCGCTCCGGCGGACCCTGGGGCGCCGGCTTTCCCGAGCCGCTATTCGATGGCGTGTTCGAACTGCGTGGGAGCCCCCGGGTCCTCGCCGAGCGCCATCTGAAGTTCCAGGTCGCCGCCCGGGAAGGGCGCGGGGGCTTTGAGGCCATCGCCTTCAACAGCATCGACCCGCAGCGCCCGGCGGCGCTCCCGCACGGCAGGGTCCGGCTCATTTACCGGCTCGGCACCAACGACTACCAGGGCGAGAGGCGCCTGCAGCTCGTGGTCGAGCATCTGCTGCCGCCCTGAGTCCGCGCTCGAGCGTGCTACCATGTGCGCTCACGAAAAACGGGCGCAGCGATGGAAGTCACACAGCTGAAGCGGACACTGAAAGATCTCGAGGAGCGCGCGCTCTCCTTGAGGGGGTTTCTTTGAGTACGATCGCAAGCGCGAGCGCCTCGAGGAAGTCGGCCTCGAGCTGGAAGACCAGGCCATCTGGAGCGCGCCCGACCGCGCCCAGGAACTGGGCCGGGAACGCGCCCGCCTGAGCACTGAGTTGGCCGAGATGGATCGCGCCTACGCCAGCGTGCGCGACGCGCTGGAGCTGCTGCAGCTCGCCGAGAGCGAGAACGACGAGTCGACCTTCCATGACCTGGAGCGCGACCGGCCGAAATTCGAGGCCGGCGTGCGCGCCCTGGAATTCAAGCGGATGTTCCGGGGCCCGATGGACTCCCACAATGCCTTTCTCGACATCCAGGCCGGCGCCGGCGGCACCGAGGCCCAGGACTGGGCGCAGATGCTGCTGCGCATGTACCTGAAGTGGGCGGCGGCGCGCGGCTTCACGGCCGAAGTGATCGATTCGAATCCTGGCGAAGTGGCGGGGTTCAAGTCTGCGACGGTGGAGCTCATCGGCGACTACGCCTACGGGTGGCTGCGCACCGAGACCGGCGTGCATCGCCTGGTGCGCAAATCGCCCTTCGATTCCGGCAACCGCCGCCATACCTCCTTCGCCTCGGTGTTCGTCTCTCCCGAGGTCGATGACGACATCGCGATCGAGATCAATCCGGCGGACCTGCGCATGGATGTGTACCGCTCCAGCGGCGCGGGTGGCCAGCACGTCAACAAGACCGAATCGGCGGTGCGCATCACGCACATGCCCAGCGGCATAGTCGTCGCCTGCCAGAACGAGCGCAGCCAGCACAAGAATCGCGCCACCGCGATGAAGATGCTGAAGGCCAAACTCTACGAGCTCGAGGTCAACAAGCGCAACGCGGCCGCCAAGGTGCTCGAGGATGCGAAATCGGATGTCAGCTGGGGCAACCAGATCCGCTCCTACGTGCTCGACCAGTCGCGCATCAAGGATCTGCGCACCGGGGTCGAAGTCGGCAACACCGGCGCGGTGCTCGATGGGGACCTGGACCAGTTCATGGAAGCCAGCCTGAAGGCGGGATTGTGACGACCATCGAACCACCGCCGATTCCCGAGGAGAACCGGCTGATCGCCGAGCGGCGCGCCAAGCTGGCCGCGTTGCGCGCACAGGGACAGGCATTCCCGAACGATTTCCGGCGCGATGCGCTCGCCGCCGACCTGCTCAGCACCTACCAGGAGCGCGATAGCGCCTGGCTGGAGGCCAATCCGGTGCGGGTGCGCGTGGGCGGACGCATGATGTTCAAGCGCCTGATGGGCAAGGCGAGCTTCGCCAAGCTCGCCGACCGGAGCGGTGCGATCCAGCTGTTCCTGCAGGAAGAGGCGCTCGGCGCCGCCTATGAGGCCTTCAAGAGCTACGACGTCGGGGACATCGTCGGTGCGGTGGGCCCGCTGTTCCGCACCCGCACCGGTGAGCTCACGGTACGCGTCACGGGACTGAAGCTCCTGGTCAAGTCGCTCAGGCCCCTGCCCGACAAGTGGCACGGGCTCGCCGACACCGAAACGCGCTACCGCCAGCGCTACGTCGATCTGGTGATGAACGAGGCCAGCCGCGCGGTGTTCCGCACGCGCAGCGCCATTGTCAGGTACCTCCGCGATGCCCTCGAGGCCATGGACTTCCTCGAGGTCGAGACGCCCATGATGCAGCCGATTCCCGGCGGCGCGGCGGCGCGACCCTTCGTCACGCACCACAATGCGCTCGATCAGACCATGTACCTGCGCATCGCCCCGGAGCTGTATCTGAAGCGCCTGATCGTCGGCGGCCTGGAGCGCGTGTACGAGATCAACCGCAATTTCCGCAACGAGGGCCTCTCGACCCAGCACAACCCCGAGTTCACGATGCTGGAGTTCTACCAGGCCTACAGCAACTACCTCGAGCTGATGGACATGACCGAACTGATGCTGTCCGAGGTGGCGCGCAAGGTGACGGGCGGCGAGG
>JANXYA010000215.1 GCA_025350345.1 Gammaproteobacteria bacterium | reverse complement strand
GCTCGCCGCCGAAGCGGGCTTTCGCGCGCTGTACCATCTCGATGAAACGCGGTTCGTCACGCAGCGAATCCAGATCCGTGTCGGTGTCCAGCCACGTGACCCAGCCGCGCGAAGCCCTCTCGATGATGCCGGACAGCATGTCCAGCGCGGCCTGCGTCTCGCGGAGTACGGCCAGGGCGCAGACCAGGTTGTATTGCAGGTTGAAATTGTCCGGCTCGAGCAAGGTGCCGCGCTCGACCCATTCCTTCGTGCGCTCGACCTCGCCCAGACAGGCGAGGAGCCCGGCACCGTAACCCAGCGCCCGGCCGTGGTCGGGTTCCACGCTAATCACTTTCTCGATACGCGCCAGCGCCCGCCTGGCCGCCGCCTGCGCCTCTTCGTGATCGCCCTTCGCCTCATAGCACTGAGGCACGAAGCTCGCGGCCGCGAACTCCGTGTCCACGACTGCTGCCGCCTTTTCAAAATAGCGTATGGCTTCGTCGAAGCGGTGCAGTGCCATGGAACAGCGGCCGGCGATCCGATTGCCCTCGTAGGATTCCGGGTCGAGCCGCAGCGCCTCCTGGCACGCACTCAGGCCGAGCTCATAGTGCCCCTGGGCATTGTGCGCAGCTCCCAGTGCGGCGTGAGCGTCCGGCAGGGTCGGATCGAGCTTCATGGCCTGGTTGGCGGCCTTGAGGCCGTCCTCGGTCCGGGCACCGCGCTGATACATGTCGTGCTGGGTGATCGCCATCGTCGCCCAGGGCGCTGCGTAGGAGCGATCGAGGTCAACGGCGCGCTCGCACAGGCGAATGATCAGCTCCTGGTGCCGCTCATTGCCCATGACGCTGAACTGGCGGGCCATCAGGTAGAACTTGTAGGCCTTGACGTTGGTTGTGGCCCGCTGCTCCAGCGCGCGCTTTTCCTCCGGGAGCAGCGTGAGCTTCAGCGCTGCGACGATCGCCTTGGAGATCTCGTCCTGCAGCGCAAAGATGTCGTTCAGGTTGCGATCGTAACGATCGCCCCAGACCTGGGCGTCATTGTGCGCATTGACCAACTGGGCCGTGATGCGTACCCGCTCGCCCGCCTTGCGAACGCTCCCGGCCAGCACGTAGGACGCATTGGTCCGGCGGCCGATTTCGCTGACCCCGCCCTTGGCCCCCTTGAAGGAAAAGGCCATGTTGCGCGATACGACCGACAGAGCCGACACCTTGCCCAGGTCGGTGATGATGTCCTCGGTGATTCCGTCGGAGAAATACTCCTGTTCCGGATCGCCGCTCATGTTGGCGAAGGGCAGGACGCAGATGCTGACCTCAGCGCTCCTGTCCCGGCGCTCGGGAGCAGGTGCCGCTGGCTTCTTGGCTGCGCCGAGCTTGGCTTCGAGTGCCTTGCACAGGCCGCGATACGCGGCGCCCTGGGCGTCCCCGGCCCACTGGTCGAAATCGGTGGTGTGCACGGCGCGGAAGTCGATCGGGAGCCTGGCGCCCAGGAATCTCACGGGAAAGAGTATGCCGCGATCAGCGGCGTCGCGCGCTTCGCCCCGAACCCAGCGCGAATCGACCGAATGAGGTGTCCACACGACGACCAGCGACCGCGCGGCCTCCAGTTCGCGGGTAATCTGCGCGTCAAATTCCTCGCCGGGCGAGATTTCCGGATCCCACCAGACCGACCAGCCCTCAGCCTCGAGCAAGGCGACGAGCGGCGCGACCAGGGCCTTATCCTGCCGCGAGTAGGAAACGAAAATGTCGGCCAATCAACCTCCTGAGGGTGTCATTTGACCTTAGCATAAACGTACTACTGGGGGGGGTCCAAGGCGGGTCAGCCCACACCGGCGATCCACAGGCACGCGGCGCGCGATGGGCAATGCACACTCGCCGTCGCCCCCCGTGCGGGTCGACTCTTCGCCTGATGAATACACCGCGGCATTCACTCTCGCGCGAACTGATCGCGCGCCACGCTGCAGACGGCCGATGCGTGCGCACGGGTTCGGCTTGCCGAGCGCATCCAGCGGCGCGGCAATCGGGACAAGATTCCGCCGAGCCCACCGGCTGCAATCGGCCCGGCTTGAGGGGCTCAATCCAGCCCGCCGACGATCAGGCGTTAAGTCAAATAGTCACAGTCGATGACTGCGTCTCGGCCTCGCAATAATGGCCCGGAGGCGAACGAGACCTGCATCGCAACGCTCATTATTCCCGCTCGCCAGCCGCGCCCTAAATGCTCCATATTTCAGCGAGGTGGACGGGTCAAGGTGCGCAGGCACGGCCGTCCATGTGACGGAATCAGGTCCCTATGTCTTCAGGCGGACATGACAGTAATCGCTGAGCAACCGAATCGCTCCGCAGCGGTGCCGGGCTGGGTTGACAAACTCTGCATTGGGCTCGTGATCTACGCCGTCGCCTGCGCTGTCTGGCTGCTGGCCGGGCTCGGCAGCGAGCGGGTCAGACATTACGTGGGACTCCTCGCCGACTCGCCCGCCTGCATCACTGCCGTGATCATCGCGGCGACGGCTGCGCGCCGACTGGCCCCGGGCGCGGTTCGGACCGCGTGGGGCTTTCTGTCACTCGCCCTCGGCTTTTATCTCGTGGCCACGCTCATCTGCGTGTATTCCTGGCTGAATGGCGTTGACCCCTTCCCGGGCGTCGCCGATGTCTTCTATCTCGGGTTCTACCCCGTACTTTTTGCCGCCGTGCTGTTCCTGATCCGGGCCGCGGCGGTCAGGGTGCACTGGGCGCAGCTCGTACTCGACGCCACGATACTCGTGATCGGCTTCGGCGCATTTTTCTGGTTCCTGGTCATCCGTCCGGCGGCTTCGAACGTCCAAAGCAACGTCATCAAGGATGCCTTGAGCCAGGCCTATCTGGCCCTCAACTGCATCATGCTGCTCACCCTGGGCGTGCTGCTCGTGGCGGGCGGCAGCCGCAGTGGCCGGCGCGTGCCCCTGCTGCTCCTGTGCGGGTTCGCCATGATGTCGCTGGGCGACATCCTCTGGTCGGTCGCCAAGGTCGTGGGCAACTACCTGCCTGGCAATTTCCAGGACGTGCTGTACGTCGCCTGCTACGTGCCGTTCGCAGCTGCCGCTCGCGAGCAGATGCTCGCGGGTGCCGGCAGAGTCCGGAGCGCGCCGCGCGCGTCGGACTCCCTCGCCCAGGCCCTGCCTTATGCGGCGATCCTGGCGGCATTCCTCGTGCTCGTGTATTTCTCGCGGCGCGACATCGGCAGCCCGACGACCGTGATCACCGTCGTCGTGTTCTCGCTCACGTTGCTGGTCATGGTGCGCCAGGCGCTGGTGTTGCGGGATGAGGCCACGACGCGCGAGCGACGCGCTGCGCGGCTGGTCGAGGAGCGCTACGCCTCGCTCATTGCGAACGCCTCGGACGTCATCATGGTCGTGGCGGCCGATGGCGCCCTGCGTTTTGCCTCGCCCGCTGCCGAGCGTACCTTGGGCCTGAAGCCCGAGCTCGTCGCCGGCAAGAACCTGCTCGATCAGTGGGCGGGCGAGGACGGCGATCGGTTGCGGGCCTTTCTCGCCGAGATTGCCGCGAGCCAGGGGGTGACCGTCGGGCCGGTCGAGCTGCGCATCGCGCGCGGGTCCGATCACTACGTGCTCGAAATTGTGGGCAGCAACCTGACCGAGGATCCGGCCGTGCAGGGCCTCGCTCTGAATTTCCGCGACATCAGCGAGCGCAAGGCGCTCGAAGAGCAGTTGCGCCAGCTGGCCTTTCACGACCCGCTGACACTGCTGGCGAACCGCAACCTGTTTCGCGACCGCGTCCACCACGCCGTGGCGCTGGCACAGCGGGGCGGGCACCACGTGACGGTGATGTTCCTCGACCTCGACAATTTCAAGCACGTCAACGACTCGCTCGGCCACGACACCGGCGATCGCCTGCTCCAGGCCGTGGCGCAGCGCCTGGTCAAGGCGACGCGCTCCACTGACACGGTGGCGCGGCTGGGGGGCGATGAGTTCGCCATATTGCTCGAGGGCATCGTGACGATGCAGGAAGTGGAGCGCATGGCCGCCTCCCTGATCGAGGAGCTGGACCAGCCGTTCCCGCTCAGCGCGACCGAAGTGCGCGTGTCAGCCAGCATCGGCGTGGCCTTCTCGACCCCGACCGCCGGTGCCGAGGCGCTGCTCAGCGAAGCGGATATCGCGATGTATCACGCCAAGGCCGCGGGCAAGAATCGCTACCTCACCTTCCAGCCGCAGATGCAGGAGTCGCGCCACGAGCGACTGCGGCTGCAGTCGGACATCAGCCGCGCCCTGGCGGAACACGAAATGTTCATCGAGTACCAGCCGATCGTGGATCTGGGCACCCGCAGTCTCCTCGGCGTGGAGGCGCTGGTGCGCTGGCGGCACCCGGACCTGGGCGTGCTGATGCCCGGCCAGTTCATCCAGATTGCCGAGGAATGCGGCCAGATCGTCAAGCTCGGCCGCTGGGTCCTGATGGAGGCCTGCCAGGCGCTGCACGCCTGGCGCGGCAGCGTGGCGGGGGGCGCTGGCCTGCGCGTTGCCGTCAATATCTCCAGTCGTCATCTGCAGCACGGCGATCTGGTGCAGGACGTCGCGCGGGCCCTGCACGAGTCCGGCCTCGAGCCGGGCAATCTGGTCATCGAACTGACCGAAAGCACGATCATGCACAATACGGATGCGAACCTGGAGCGGCTGCGGCAATTGAAGGCGCTTGGCGTCCGGCTCGCGATCGACGATTTCGGGACGGGCTACTCCTCGCTGTCCTACCTGCACCGCTTCCCGATCGATATCCTGAAAATCGATCGTTCCTTTGTCAGTCGCCTGACCAATACCGACAACGGCCCGGAGCTTGCGCGCGCCGTCATCACGCTCGGGGAGACGCTGGGACTCGACACGGTGGCCGAAGGGATCGAGCTCGAACCGCAGGTCCCGGCGCTGCTCGCCCTGGGCTGTGTCGCCGGGCAGGGGTTCCTGTTCGCGAAGGCCGGGTCTCTCGAGCAGCTGTCCAAGAGCATTTTCGTCGCCAGGCGCAATTCCCTGTGGACCGAAAAGGCCGCCAGCGAGGATCTGTCGGCCTCCGGCCGCTACGAGGCACTCCGAACGGCCGGGAGCTTCGCCGGCGCGGCCTAGCGGCTGCGTGTGCGGCAATAAAGCGCGGGTGGTAACCTGCCGGGGCGGCGACTCAAGCCGATCCATTGCGCGGGACAGCCATGCCACAAGTGACTTTGCCGGTATCCCAGGCCCGCTCCTTCAGTACGCTGTTCCTGATCGAGATGTGGGAGCGCTTCGGCTTCTACGGCATGCAGGTGCTGATGGTCACCTACATGATGAAGAAGCTCGGCTTCATCGACACCCGGGCCAATCTGGTCTGGGGCGCGGCATCGGCGCTGATCTACGCCACCCCGGCGGTCGGCGGCTGGATCGGCGACAAGCTGATCGGCACGCGCCGCACGATGCTGATCGGTGCGGTGGTACTGGGGCTCGGCTACGCACTGCTGTGGCTGCCCAGCGACAGCGAATATTTCCTGTATTTTGCGCTCGGGGTGATTGTCGTCGGCAACGGGCTGTTCAAGGCCAATTCCGGCAACCTGGTGCGCAAGATCTACGAGGGCGACGATACCCGCATCGACAGCGCCTTCACCATGTACTACATGGCCGTGAACATCGGCTCGATGATCTCGATGACCCTGACGCCGTGGATTCGCGACTACGTCGGCGCCCAATACGGTGACTCGGCCGGCTGGCACACCGCGTTCGGAGTGTGCTCGATCGGCCTGCTGATAGGCCTGAGCAACTACGCGCTGATGAGCCGCGCCCTGGCGCATATAGGCTCGCCGCCGGACGATCTGCCGGCGAAGCCACGGCGCCTGGCCGCCGTGCTGGCCGGGAGCATCGGCATGGTGCTCGTCTCGGTGCTCATCCTGCAGAGCGAGACGATCGCGCGGATCTGCGTCTACACCGCCGGTGCAGTGATTCTGGGGATATTCCTGTACCTGATCCGCACCAGCCACCGCGATGAGCGCGCCGGACTGATCGCGGCGCTGGTGCTGGTGGTGCAGTCGATCTTCTTCTTCATCTTCTACCAGCAGATGTCCACTTCGCTGAACCTGTTCGCGCAGAAGAACGTCGACCTCAATTTCAACCTCTTCGGCTGGCACCTCTTTACCTGGATACCGGAGCAGTACCAGAACCTGAACTCGATCTGGATCGTGCTGCTGAGCCCGGTGCTGGTCCTGATCTACAACGCGCTGGGCCGGCTGCGCCGCGATCCCTCGATCGCCGTCAAGTTTGCGTGGGGATTCTCCGCCGTGGCCATCGGATTCTTTATCTACGGTGTCGGCGCGAGGTGGGCGGTGAACGGGAAAGTGTCCTCCTGGATCATGGTCTGGGGATACGGCCTGTACTCGCTGGGGGAGCTGCTGGTCAGTGGCCTGGGTCTGGCCATGGTGGCCCGCTATGTGCCGGCTCGAATGAGCGGCTTCATGATGGGAGCCTACTTCCTCGCCTCGGGCCTCTCCCAGTATCTGGGCAGTGTGGTGGCGAATTTCGCGCATATCCCGGCGAACATCGCCAGCCCGGACGTTTCGCTGGCCATCTACACGAGTCTCTTCAACAGGCTGGGCTTCGTCGGCATCGCCTGCACCGTGATCGCGATCGGCATACTGCCGCTGATGAACAGGCTGTCGGTCAGCCACGCCGGCGTCAGCGCTCAGCGCTCCGGCGAGTCGGCCAACAGCTGAACCAGCTCCTGCTTCCACACCGCCGCCATCGTATGGGTGCCGTGCCCGCGCGTTTGCGGCCCCATCGGGATCAACACGGCGCGGCCGTGCTTCACGCGCTTGATGTCGCGCTCGAGTATGCCGAGCTCCGGCGGGTTGATCAGGTCATCGGCGGAGTTGATGGCCAGGAGCGGTGCGCGGATGCTCTCCAGTCCCGGTCCGGGATCGTAATCGTGCGAGGCCTCGATCTGGTAGAGCGTGTCGTTGGCATCCTCGACCTTCACTAGCGCTGCCACCGCCGCGTCCAGCACGGCATCGCTGCTGGAACGGTCGGGCATCTGCTGCCAGCGCAGCAGCGGATTGCTCCCCATGAAGAAATAGATCTCCTCGGCCGTGCGCAGGCTGGGCGGCTGGCGCGTGTATTCACCACCATGCCATTCCGGATCGTTGCGGATGGCATCGCTGATGGTGCGACGCCAGACCCGGTTGCGGCCCGAGATCTGCACCGGGAGCGAGGCGAGGGGCATCAGGGCGTCCATGTAGTCCGGGTAGCGCGCCCCCCACAACCAGCTGTGCATGCCCCCCATGGACGTACCCATCACCAGGCGCAGATGATTGACCTTCAACCCCTCGGTCAACAAGCGGTACTGGGCCGTGACCATGTCGAGGTAACCGTAGCGCGGAAAGTGCGCGTGCAGGCCATCGCTGGGCTTGGAGGACTGTCCATGACCAATGCCGTCCGGGAGTATCAGGTAGTACTTGGCCGCATCGAGCGGCTGGCCCGGGCCGAACAGCTCGCCGGCGAATTCCGGGCGGATGAACTGCGTGCCGCTCCCACCGGTGCCGTGCAGGATGAGCACTGCATTGCGCACGATCCCCTGCGCGTCGCGCCACGGCACACCGATGGTGCGGTAGTGAAGCTTCAGTTCAGGCAACACCTCGCCGGAAGAGAATGGAAAATTCTGCAGGGTGAATTCCCCCTGCACGGGCTGCGGGTACTCGGCCGCCGTCGCGGTGGCGAACGGCAGCAGTGCGAGGAGGAGGAGAGTCTGTCTCATGGCTGGCGGGCCATCGTAGCGCGATTGCCCGCCAGCCGACAGGCCTAGGGCAGATCGCTCGGCGCCGCGAACGTGCCGGGCGCGGTCTGCAGCAACACGCCGGGATGAACCGTCGTCACGCCATTGACCACCGGCTGCGTGGGTCCGGCGGAAATGATGATGTCGGGCAGGCCGTCGCCATTGACGTCAGCGACCGCGACCTCATTGGCATCCTCGGCCGTGAAATTGGTGGCTGCCTGGAACGTGCCGTCGCCGTTGCCCAGGAGGATGCTCACGGCATCCGTGCCGCCAATCACGATATCGAGCTTGCCGTCATTGTTCAGGTCCTTTAGCACTATCGATTGCGCCAGGCTCTGCGCGGCGACCGGATAGCTGACCGGCGCCAGGAACTGGCCGTGGTTGTTCCTATCCTGTAGCAGCACGTTGACGGTGGGCGCCGCACCACCGGCCGGACCCGGATCGGTGATCACCAGGTCGTTGAGGCCGTCTCCCTTGAGGCTGCCAATGGCCACGATGTTGGCGCCGGCGACGTTGCTGTTCATCGTCGGCGTGAAGATCGTCACGGGCGCGGCGTAGGTCGTTGCGCTGGCGACGCCCGTGTGCATGAGGACCTTGACGCCACTGCCATCCACCAAAGCGATGTCCTGGATGTTATCGACGTTCAGAGCGCCGTGCAGATTGCCGACGGCGACCCAGTTGGCGCCGCCCGGGTACAGGGTGATGGGATTGGCAAAGGTGCCGGGCGAGGTCTGCAGGAACAGCGAGACGTTGTAATCCGCCGCCACCAGGTCGAGCATGCCGTCGCCATTCATGTCGCCGATGGCGACCTGCGAGGCTCCGGGGGAAGTCAGCACCAGCGGCGAATTAAAGGTGCCCGGGCTCAGTTTGTTGTTGAAGTAGACGGCCAGCGCGCCATCCTCGACGCTCGCCGTCACTACATCGGGCAGGAGATCGCCATTCAGGTCGGCGGTGGCGATGTACAGGGGATCATCGCCGTCGAACGTCGGCGTCGGGGCCGCAAAGGCGGTTGCCGAGGTCGACAGATAGGTCTTCAGATTGGCCGGATCCGGCTCGAGCCCGTTCTGCACGCTGCTCAGCTGCACGATGTCGGCGAAGCCGTCGTTGTTGAAGTCCGCCGCAACGACTCCGGCAGACATTTCGACCGGTGGGTAGCCGCTATTGCTGCCGCCATAGTCGCCGCCGCAGCTTGCGAGCAGCGTGACCGCGGCCAACGCAGCCCAGGCGACGGGCTGCTTGATCAATCCGGTGGGGTGCGACATGGATGATTCTCCGAACAGACGAAGAAGTTGCAAAGTTAGGGCGCTGAACTTAATGCACGGGTCTTCCCAGTACCATCGAGCGGCGCACAAAATTCAGGCCTGCCACAGAGTATGTGCCCGGCGCGAGGGAATTCGGTGTCTCAGGAGCGTCGCCGAAGAGCGACAGCCGTCACAGTGTGAGCTACACACATCGGTGCCGGCCTGCGGGGTGGGTTTGCCAGCGAACGGAACTTCAGGTCTCGCAGGGGGATCATCGCGATTCCGGCAACTGAATGCCGCTGCGCGGGAGTTCCGATCGACATGCTGTACAAGATCCTGGGCCTGCCCCTGTCGCTGAGGCCATCGAGTGCCCGGCATCGCCGGTCTTCGCAACGCCCGCTTCCCGATCGGCACGGCGGCGTTGCGTACGCGCTGGCGGTCTTGATCGTGCTGGCGGCGTCGATTCTGTACGCGGTCGCAATCATGCTTGGTGTTGGCGTGCCCAGCCTGCGCTCCTACCCGCTGAGCCTGTCCACGCGGACCGCCGTGATCATTGATCTCGCGCTGCTGTTGCTGGCATCGATGCACTTTCATTTTGTACAGCGGCCATACGCGACTCTCAACGAACAGCAACTCGGGCGATCACCCGCAACGTGCACCCAGGATCGGCTGCTCGTCAGCGCGCTCCTGCTGGGGTTCTTCTTTGCCTGGCAACCCCTGGCAGATGCGGCCTGGGCGCTCAGCGCGCCGTCGCAACTGCTGCTGATGCAGTTCGGCACGTACGTGGGGTGGATCTCGCTGTTGGCCTCGGTGGCGCTGCTGGAGATGCCGGCGTTCCTGCGCTTTGTCCTGCGAGTGCGGCTCTTTTCCGGCACTGCTTCCGCCGCGCGGGTGGCGCGGGCCGGGATCGTTTGCGGGCTGCTGCTGGTCGAATGGTGTGCTGCACAGATGAACGTCGGCCATCTGCTGTTTGCCGGGGCCCTGACGGCCTACCTCACCGTCACTCTCTGGCTGTATCGACGAAGCGTCAACGTGGACGATTGGCGCTCAGGTGCCATGAATATGGCGCTTTGCCAACCGCAAGGATGAGGCTGGCGCGCGACATCGGATGAGTTGCAGGCGCAGCTAGGGGGTTCCGCGCTTAGGTCAATTGGGACCTGATCGTCAGGTGATGGCAGGGGCATCGTGCTAGAGTCCGCCCGCCCCAAGTGAACACCACGACTGCAAGCTCAGGTAGCGACGCGCGTCCCAGCGCGGCGGAATTGAGATCCGTGGTGGAACGCTATCGACGGCCCTCCCATGCGCGGGCGATCTGGCAACTGACCAACACGCTCTTGCCGTACCTGTTCGTGTGGTACCTCATGGCGCGCGCCGTCACCGTTTCCTACTGGCTGATGCTGCCGCTTGCGGTCATCGCAGCTGGCCTGCGGGTGCGGATATTCATCTTCATGCATGACTGCGGGCACGGTTCCTTTCTGCGCTCGCAGCGGGCCAACAGCATCATCGGCTGGATCGCGGGCCTGCTGACTTACACGCCATTCCAGCACTGGAGCTGGGAGCACGCGATCCACCATCGCACCTCCGGCAACCTGAACCGCCGCGGCCATGGCGACATCTGGACCATGACGGTCGAGGAATATCTCGCCTCGCCAGCGTGGCGGCGCGCCGCTTACCGGTTCCTGCGCAATCCGCTCGTGCTGCTGGTGATTGCCCCTACGGTGCAGTTCGTGCTCCTGGAGCGATTCCCGTCCTCGCAGGCGGGCCGGCGTGAACGACTGTCGGTGCTGCTGACCAACCTCGGCCTGTTGCTGCTGGCGATCGCCCTGTGCGAGCTGATCGGGTTCCGCTCCTGGCTGCTGATCGAGGTGACCCTGATGCTGCTTGCCGGCGCCGCAGGCGTGTGGCTGTTCTACGTGCAGCACCAGTTCGCCGAAGTGTACTGGGTCCGCAACGATGACTGGGACTACACCGATGCGGCCCTGACGGGCAGTTCCTTCTATAACCTGCCCGGCATCCTGCGCTGGTTCTCCGGGAACATCGGCTTCCACCATATCCATCACCTCAGCCCGCAGATTCCCAACTACCATCTGCGCCGCTGCCACGACGCCGAGCCGCGCTTTCGCAAGGTTCCTACCCTCACGCTGCTGACCAGTTTCCGGTCAGCCACCTTGCGGCTGTGGGACGAGCAGCGGCAGCGGCTGATCGGCTTTCGCCTGCTGAAAAACCTCCGTCCGGGCTAGATTCCGCCGCCGTTGGCTGCTTCGGTGGGCGCGATTGAACGCGCTACACTCATGGCTGTCTCAGCGCTCATCGGCTTGTGGAGTAGGGTATGCGCCGTCTTGCAGGTTCCTGGCTGATCGCCGTGCTGATCCCTGTGGCGGGCCTGGCCAGTTCCGCGGGTGAGGCGCCCGCCGGCGTTACCGCACTCCACTCTGAGTGGATGGACAAGAGCGTCGATCCGCTGCAGGACTTCTATCAATTTGCCAATGGGCAGTTCCTGCGTGATAACCCGGTGCCACCGGCGTACTCCTCCTGGGGGCAGTTCCAGATACTCGACCAGAAGAACCAGGACTTCATCCACCAGCTGCTGCAGTCCGCCGCCACCGACAGGAGTGCGCCGCGCGACAGCGAGGCGCGGAAAATCGGGGACTTCTACGCCAGCGGCATTGACGAGGCGGCTGTCGAGCGGGCGGGCATTGCGCCCCTGAAGCCGGAATTTGCGCGCATTGCGGCGATCAGCGCTCCGGCGGACCTGACCGGTGCGCTGGCGCACCTGCATTTCATTGGGGTCAATGCCGCGTTTGGCATGGGGCAGATGCAGGATTACTCGGACAGCACCCAGGTGATCGCGATCGTGGTGCAGGCAGGTCTCGGTCTTCCGGACCGCGACTATTATCTCAAGGACGACCCGAAATTCGCCGCGATCCGCAAGGGCTACGAGGAGCATATTGCGCGCATGTTCGGGCTGCTGGGCGATTCCAGCACGGCGGCTGCGGGCGAGGCGCACGATGTCATGGCGCTGGAAACGCGGCTGGCGAGCGTTTCGATGCCCACCGAAAATATGCGCGATCCGCACGCGATCTACAACGTGCGTGACCTGGCCGCGCTCGCCAAGGAGGCGCCCGCCATCAACTGGCCGCAATACCTGGCCAGCTCCGGTGTACCGCAGGTCACGCGGCTCAATCTGGCCATGCCCGGTTTCTTCGCCGGACTGTCGCACGAGATCGAGACCACACCCATTGCGCAATGGCGCAACTATCTGCGCTGGCAGACGGCGCATAGCCTTGCGCCATTTCTTTCCAAGGCCTTTGTTGACGAGAACTTCAGGTTCGCGCAGCTGGTGTCAGGCAACAAGGAGCTGCTGCCGCGCTGGCGTCGGGTGGTGAGAGCCGAGAACAGCGCACTCGGCTTTGCTGTCGGGCATGAATACGTGAAGCGACGATTCCCACCGGAAGCACGCGCGCAGGTGCTCGATATCCTGCATGGCATTCGGGAGGCGCTGCAGGAGGACATCAGCACGCTGCCCTGGATGAGCGAGGTCACGCGCGCCAGGGCGCTGGAGAAACTCGCGCTGATCGAGGAGCGCATCGGGTACCCGGACGTCTGGCGGGATTACAGCAAGCTCAAGGTCGATCGCGGTCCCTATGTGCTCAACGTGCTGCATGCCAACGCCTTCGAGAATGCACGCCAGTTCGCCAAGATCGGCAAGCCGGTGGACCGGACCGAGTGGGGGATGGTGCCGCAGATCATCAACGCCTACTACGGCTCGTCGATGAACAACATCAATTTTCCGGCTGGCATCCTGCAACCACCGTTTTTTGACCCCGCCGCGCCCGCCGCCTTCAACTACGGCGCCATCGGTGCCGTCATGGGCCATGAGATCACGCACGGCTTCGATGATCGGGGCAGTCAATTCGATGGGCACGGCAATCTGGCGAACTGGTGGAGCCAGGAGGACGGGGAGAAATTCCGGGCCGGAGTCCAATGCGTGGCCGATCAGTACTCGAGCTATGCCGTCGATGGCGACCTGCACCTGAAGGGCAAGCTGGTGACCGGCGAAGCCATCGCCGACCTGGGCGGCCTGTTGCTGGCCTATCGGGCCTATGAGGCCTCGGCCGCCCGCGCCACCGCGCCGACGGTGGGTGGCTACACGCCGGAGCAGCAGTTCTTCCTCAGCTTCTCCCGTTTCTGGGCGGAGAGCGTGCGGCCCGAGGAGGCG
>JANXYA010000214.1 GCA_025350345.1 Gammaproteobacteria bacterium | reverse complement strand
GAGGCGCTGGCGCTGAGCTGTCGCCTGGGCGGCGGGCAGCACTTCGGCGGCGTAGCCCTGGGCTTCCCGTGCGATCTTGTCCCGCTCCTCGCCCGCCTGCACCAGATCGCGCTGCGATGGCAGCACCGCCTCGGGCACCTGCACGTCAGTCAGATCGACGGCCAGGACGCGTACGCCCGTGCCCAGCGCATCCAGGGGCTGCTGGAGGGAGGTGCGCATGGCATTGACCAGGGGCGTGCGCGAAGCGCCACCGAGGAGCTCGGCGATGCGCCGCTGACCGACCAGCTCGCGCGCCGTGGCCTCGCCCAGCACACCGACCAGGGCGTCGGTGTCACGCACCGCGAACAGGGCGGCGCGCGCGTCGCTGTACTGATAGCGGATGCTCGCCGCGACGTTGAGCAGCACCGCATCGGCGGTGAACATGCGCGACTGAAAAGTAGCGTTGTTGATCCGATCGAGGTTCACGTTCGTGACCGTCTCGATCGGCCAGGGCAGGTGCCACCCTAAGCCGCTGACACGCAGGCCGGCGTAGGCACCGAAGCGCTGCAGTACGCCGCGCTCGCCGTCCTCGACCTGGTAGAACCCGGTCGCCAGCCAGAGTGCGAGCGCGGCGGCCGCCACGGCCACGTAGAACGGAGCGCGTGCCGCCGGGGTCGCCGACCAGCGCTGGCGCCAGCGGCGCACACGGCCTATGAGGCTCGGGCTGCGCGCGCCGCCAGGGCGTTTCGCGCCGTCCTTCTCATCGCTCCCCTGGTTGCCGGCCATGCTTGCCCTTTGATGCCCGATGCTGTGCGCCCGTTGCCGCCGAGCCGCTGGATTCTAGGTAGGCCTAGGCGTGGGCACAAGGCAGTTCGGCGCTCAGCAACGTGAGCTTGACATCGGGCTTGCGCGCGATCGCCGCCATGGCCTCCGGGGGCAATTCGATCAGCAGGCGCATCGCGCCGTCATCCTCCGTGCGCTCCTCGCGCACCGCGCCGCCGGCGAACAGCTGCGCGCGCAGCGCGCCCGCCCCGGCCGGGAGAGTGAGCCAGCCGCGTTGCGCACGCAGCTCCAGGCGCTCGGCGATCGCCTCCTTGAGCAGCTCGATGCCGCGCGACTGCGCCGCACTGATCCAGACCTGGCGCACCGCGCCGGCCGCGTCGCGCTCGATGCGCGGCTCGAGATCCAGCCGATCGATCTTGTTGTAGACCAAGAGCTGTGGGAGCGAACCGGCGCCGATCTCGGCGAGCACGGCATTGACCTGGCCGGTGTATTCATCGCGGCGCGCGTCCGCCGCGTCGATCAGGTGCACCAGCAGCTGGGCACTGCGCGCCTCCTGGAGCGTGGACTGGAACGCCGCCACCAGCTCATGCGGCAGTTCGCGGATGAAGCCGACGGTGTCCGCGACGACGATGCGGGCACCGCCGGGGAGCGTGAGCTTGCGGACGGTGGGATCGAGCGTGGCGAACAACAGGTCCGCGACGTAGGCGTCCGCGCCGGTGAGCGCACGGAACAGGGTCGATTTGCCGGCGTTGGTGTAGCCCACGAGCGCCACGCCCGGCACCGGAATTTCGGCGCGCGCGCTCCGGCCCGTGTCGCGCTGCTGGCGGAGCCGGGCGAGCTTGCGGGTGAGCGAGCGCACGCGCGTCGCCAGCAGCCGCCGGTCGGTCTCCAGCTGGGTCTCGCCCGGACCCCTTAGGCCAATGCCGCCCTTCTGCCGCTCCAGGTGCGTCCAGCCGCGCACCAGGCGCGTGGAAAGGTGCTTGAGCTGCGCCAGCTCCACCTGGAGCTTCCCTTCGAAGCTGCGCGCCCGCTGCGCAAAGATATCGAGGATCAGGCCGTTGCGGTCCAGCACGCGCCGGCCGGTGAGCTTTTCGAGATTGCGCTCCTGGCTGGGCGAGAGCGGATGATCGATGAGGATGACATCGGCGGACTCGGCGGCGGCCACGGCGCTGATCTCCTCGGCCTTCCCGCTCCCGACGAAGTAGCGCGAGTCGGGCCGCTCGCGCCTTCCCGTCACCGTGGCGACGGGCGTGGCGCCGGCCGAGCGTGCCAGCTGCTGGAATTCCTCCAGGTCGGCCGCGCGCAGCGGCTCGCCCAGTCCGAGGCGCACGAGTACCGCGCGCTCCCCGCTGCGCGGTCGTTCAAACATGCCGCGGGGCGCGAGCGCGCATTACTCTGGGGCGCTCTCCAGGCCATCGGCGCTCGGCAGTTGCACGGCGCGCGCAGGGACCACGGTGGATATCGCGTGCTTGTAGACCATCTGGCTGACCGTGTTCTTCAGCAGCACCACGAACTGGTCAAAGGAATCGATCTGGCCCTGCAGCTTGATGCCGTTGACCAGGTAGATTGAGACCGGAATATGTTCCTTGCGCAGGGCGTTCAAGAATGGGTCCTGCAGGGATTGGCCTTTGGCCATGTGCTGTTCTCCTTATTTTTCGTCGCCGAAGAGCGCTCCCGCGGGTCTGTCAGCTTGGGACGCCTGGCTATTCTAGCATCCCCGGCGGGGCGCCGGCCACGACGGCTGCGGCGCGCGCGGCGCCCAGGATGCGCTGGAATCCCGACGCGGCCGCAGGATCAAGCCGCTCGAAGGATGAATCTCCCCGCAACCAGCTCATCTGGCGCTTGGCGAGCTTGCCGGTGGCCAGCAGGGCCTGGCGGCTGGCCTCCTCCAGCGTGACGCTGCCGGCGCAATGCGCCCAGAGCTGCCGGTAACCGACCGCGCGGATGGCCGGCAGTTCCACGTGCAGATCGCCCCGGCCGTACAGCGCCCGGACCTCGGCCAGCAGGCCCGCATCGAGCATGGTGGCAAGGCGGTGCTCCAGGGCCTTAAGCTGCGCGGCCCGATCGGTCGGGACGAGCGCGAAACGCAGCCAGCGCATGTCCCCTGCCGGCGCGGGCGTCGCCGCCTGCCACTCCGAGATCGGCCGGCCGGTGAGCCGGTACACCTCCAGCGCGCGCTGAATCCGCTGCGGATCGTTGCGATGAATCCTTGTGGCCGCCTGGGGATCGACACGCGCAAGCTCTGCGTGCAACCCCGCCCAGCCCTGCTCGGCCGCCTGCGCCTCCAGCTCGGCCCGCAGCGGCGCGGAGCGCTCGGGCAGCACGGCCATCCCGCGCAGCAGTGCGCGCAGATACAGCATCGTGCCGCCGACCAGGACCGGCAGGCGGCCTCGGCCCTGGATGGCCGCCAGGGCCTCGCGCGCGTCGCGCACGAACTCGCCGGCCGAATAGCGTTCGGCAGGGTCGCGGATGTCGATGAGATGGTGCGGCACGCTGGCACGGATGGCCTGCGAGGGCTTGGCCGTGCCGATGTCCATGCCGCGAAACACCTGCGCAGAATCCACGCTCACGATTTCAATCGGCAGTTCGGCGGCGAGGCGCAGCGCCCACTCACTCTTGCCGCTCCCGGTGGGCCCGGTGAGCACCAATGCCACAGGCGCCGCACTCACCGGCGCCGCCCTCGGGTTCATCGGCCGCGCAGGAACAGCCGGTCGAGTTCGGCCAGCGACAGTTGCGTCCAGGTCGGCCGGCCGTGATTGCATTGGCCGGATCGTTCGGTGACTTCCATTTGCCGCAGCAGCGCGTCCATTTCGGGCAGGGTGAGTCGCCGGTGGGCATGGATCGCACTGCGGCAGGCGAGCGTCCCGAGCACGCGATCCGCGGCGCCATCGAGGTGGTGTGCACCCCGCTCGCCGGCCAGGTCGCGCAGCACCTCGCGCAGGAGCGAGGGCAGATCGGCTCCCGCCAGCATCGCGGGCACCGCACGCACGGCCAGCTGCGTGGGCGCGAGCCGGTCGAGCTCGAAGCCTAAGCGCCCGAAGTCCTCGCCGGCGCCCAGGAGCGTATCGATCTCATGCTCCGCGGCGCTGATGGCGATGGGCTCCAGGAGGCGCTGTGAGGCGGGCTGGTCTGCGGCGCGCGCGGCCTTGAAGGACTCGTACAGCACGCGCTCGTGCGCCGCGTGCATGTCGACCAGCACGAGTCCGGCGCGATTCTGCGCCAGCACGAACAGGCCGTG
Organism: Gammaproteobacteria bacterium; assembly: GCA_025350345.1. GTDB lineage: Bacteria > Pseudomonadota > Gammaproteobacteria > Steroidobacterales > Steroidobacteraceae > FEN-1191. The sequence goes on along the minus strand of JANXYA010000214.1, from coordinate 1,698 downwards.
GAGTTGCGCGATGGCGGTACCGAGCGGACGCTCCTCGGCCGAGCCCGCCGGATACGGGGGCGTCGGCGCGGCCGTGGCGCCCACCTCAAGGGCGGGCTCGCCCACGCGCAGCGCCGCGGCCGCGCCGAAGGCGCTGCGCGCCCAGCTCGCGGCAGGCTGCGGCGCGTCGAACTGGAATCGCTGTGAGTGATGTTGTGGCACGGTGCTGGCCAACACCACCGGCGCTCTGGCGCCGGCGGCACTGGCGGCCAGCGCCCGCTCCACCGCGCGAAACACATAGTCGTGCACCGCGCGGCTGTCGCGAAAGCGCAGCTCCAGCTTGGCCGGATGGGCGTTGACGTCGACGAGCCTGGGGTCGAGCCGCAGATCGAGCACGTAGGCCGGATGCCGGCCGTGATAGAGCACGTCGCGATACCCTAAGCGGGCCGCGTTGCCCAGCAGCCGGTCGCGCACCGCACGTCCGTTGACGAACCAGAACTGGCCGTCGCTGTTGGCGCGCGAGGCGGTCGGCAGTCCCAGCCAACCCTTAAGCTGCAGGGCACCGTCCTGGAGCACTGGCAGGCAGCGCGCTAGGAAATCAGCGCCCAGGATGCGCCCCACCCGCTCATCGCGCCCCGCGGCGTCCTGCGCTGCCGGCAAATCGAGCGTCTGCCGGCCGTTGTGGCGCAGGCGCATGGCGACGGCCGGGGCCGCCAGCGCCAGGCGCTCGACACAACGCATGATGTGCCCGAATTCGGTCGGTTCCGTGCGCACGAACTTGCGCCGCGCCGGCACGTTGTAGAACAGCTCGCGCACTTCCACGCTGGTGCCCGGCGGGTGCGCCGCCGGCTGCGTCGCCCCTGCCACCCCCCCATCGACCCGCAGTTCCGTGGCGGCGCGGGCATCGGCGGTGCGGCTGCAGATCCGCAGCCGTGCCACCGCACCCATCGAGGGCAGCGCCTCGCCGCGAAAGCCCAGGCTTACGACACCCTCGAGATCCTCCAGGGTGGCAATCTTGCTGGTGGCGTGACGCTTGAGGGCGAGCATCAGCTCGTCGGAGGCGATGCCCACGCCGTCGTCGCGCACGCGGATCAGGCCCAGCCCGCCCTGCTCGATGTCGATCTCGATGCGCCGTGCGCCCGCATCCAGCGCGTTCTCGATAAGCTCCTTGACGACCGATGCCGGGCGCTCGATCACCTCGCCGGCGGCGATCTGATCGATGAGCGTGGCGGACAGTAAGCGGATCGGCATACGCGCGGGCCCACGAGGGTCGGCTGGCCGCGCAGTCTACACGCCGGAGTCGTCCGCTACAGTAGGTGTGGCACGCGGAGCGCTGGCGTAGCGCGTGCCATCCGGTCGATGGTGCTGGAAATACGTCACGATGCCGGCCTCGATCGCGCCGGCGAGACGCTCCTGGTAGGCACGGCTCGCCAGGCTGCGCTCTTCCGCCGGGTTGGAGATATACGCCGTCTCGATCAGCATCGAGGGCGCGTCGGGGGATTTTAGGACCATGAAGCCGGCGTGCTGCACGATGTGCTTGCGGATGGCGCCGACCCGATCGAGGGACGCCAGCACTTCGTCGGCGGCCTCGACGCTCGCACCCATGATCTGGGACTGCGCGGCGTCGACCAGCACGGGACGCAGGCTCGCGCTCACGCTGGCGAGCGAAACCCCGCCCTTCATCACGGCCATGTTTTCCCGGTCGGCCAGCCAGCGGGC
>JANXYA010000012.1 GCA_025350345.1 Gammaproteobacteria bacterium | reverse complement strand
AGGCGTGACGGCAGTGAACAATCTACTGAAGGTGAACTAGCAATGGATGTCGCAGATCGAATTCGCAAGGAACTTGGGACCGCCCCGGTGGTGCTGTTCATGAAGGGGACGCCCGACTTTCCGCAATGCGGATTTTCCGCGCAGACCGCCGGCGCGCTGCGCAAGCTGGGCGCGCGGTTCCACGCCGTCAATATTTTTGATGACGCGGAGATGCGGGAGGCGCTCAAGCAGTTTTCGAACTGGCCCACCTTCCCGCAGCTGTTCATCAAGGGCGAGCTGGTCGGCGGCTGCGACATCGCCATGGAGATGTACCGGAACGGCGAGCTGCGGAGCCTGCTGGAATCCGCGGGTGCAATAAGCGCCACCCAGGCCACGGCTTAAGGCTGCGGAGCCTCGTCCACGGCGCCGGCTTCGCCGTCCGGCGCGGCGCCCGGGCTCTCGTGCCACCCGAGCGCGCGCGCGCGGTTCTCCGCCCACTGGAAGCTGCCCGCCAGCTCATTGCAGATCGTGCAGAACAGCTCGGCGGTGCGCTCGGCGTCGTAGGTGGCCGAATGCGCCGAGCTGGTGTCCCAGCCCAGGCCCGCAATGGTCGCTGCCTTGGCCAGCACGGTCTGCCCGAAGGCGGCGCCGGCCAGCGTCGCCGTATCGAAGCTGGAGAAAGGGTGAAACGGACAGCGTTTCACACCGCTTCGCTCCACCGCGGCATTGAGGAAGGACAGGTCGAACCAGGAATTGTGGCCGACCAGTATCGCGCGCTTGCAGCCCGCGCTTTGCATGCCCGCGCGCACTTCCTTGAAGATGCGCTGCAGGGTTTCGCGTTCCTCGAGCGCTGGACGCAGCGGATGCCACGGATCGATCTTGTTCACCTGCAGCGAGGCCGCATCGATATTGGCGCCGTCGAAGGGCTTGACGTGATAGGAGTGGGTCGCGCCGCGCACCAGTCGACCGGAGTCATCGAATTCGATCATGACGGCAGCGATCTGCAGCAGGGCATCGCGCTGGCAGTTGAATCCGCCGGTTTCAACGTCGACCACCACGGGCAGAAAGCCGCGAAAGCGGCGCGCCATGCGGCCAGTGCCCTGATCATTGTTCATGCGCGCAGCCCCCAGGCCACGCGCTCACCGGCCCGCAGGGGCACGAGCTCGCCGCTCCCGAAGGGATAACTGGGCGGTGGCACCCACTCGCGCCGCTCCAGGGTGAGCGTGCCGCGATTGCGCGGCAGGCCGTAGAAATCGGCACCAAAGCTGGCGGCGAAGTCCTCGAGCCGCGGCAGCATGCCGGCCTGCTCGAAAATCTCGGCATACAGTTCGATGGCTGCGTGCGCCGAAAAGATGCCGGCGCAGCCGCAGGCGCTCTCCTTGGCAGTGCGGGGGTGTGGAGCACTGTCTGTGCCCAGGAAGAAGCGCCGGTCGCCGCGCGTGATCACCGCGAGCAGCGCCTGGCGATCGCTCTCCCGCTTGAGCACCGGCAGGCAAAAAAGATGCGGGCGCAGGCCGCCCTGGAAGAGTGCATTGCGATTGAGCAGCAGGTGCTGTGGCGTGATCGTCGCGGCGATTCCGGCGGGCGCGTCGCATACGTATTCGACGGCGGCGCGCGTCGTCACATGTTCGAATACGACGCGCAGCTGCGGGGAGCGTCGCCTGAGCGGGATCAGCACCTCGTCAATGAAACGCGCCTCGCGCTCAAAGATATCCACATCGGCCGCGGTCACTTCTCCGTGCACCTGCAGCGGCAGGCCGCGCTCGCTCATGCGCTCGAGGGTGGCATCGAGGCGGCGGATATCGGTCACGCCGGCGTCCGAATGAGTCGTCGCTCCGGCCGGATAGAGCTTGCAGCCGGCGATGGCCCCGCAGGCGGCCGCACGCTCGATCTCCTCCGGGGTGGTGGAATCGGTGAGGTAGAGTGTCATCAGCGGTGTGAAATCAGCACCCGCGGGCAGGGCGTCCACGATCCGCTGCCGGTAGGCGATTGCCGCTGCGGTGGTCGTGACCGGCGGGTTCAGGTTCGGCATGACCATGGCGCGCGCGAATCGGCGCGCGCTGAAGGGCAGCACGGCCCTGAGGCCATCGCCGTCGCGCAGGTGCAGGTGCCAGTCGTCGGGACGGCGTATCGTCAGTTCTTGCATGGTGACCAGAGTTTGCCTGCGTGGCGGGCGGCTAGTCTTGACCCGCCAGCCTATTATGCGGATCATCCGGCCTCGCCGGCGGGGCAGAAAAGCACCTCGGGCTCGAGTCCGGGCTGCATCCTAACACAGCGTCCTACAAGGTATTTTCATTAGCCATGAGCGAAGTCACCGCAGCAGGCGATCTCGATCCGATCGAAACGCGCGAATGGCTCGAGTCGATCGATTCGGTCCTGAGTGCCGCCGGACCGGAACGTGCGCACTTTCTCATTGACCGCATGGTCGAGCATGCGCGGCGCTCCGGGGCCTACCTGCCCTATAGCCCCAACACGGCCTACGTCAACACGATCGCAGTGGGCAAGCAGCCGCTGTATCCGGGCAATCGCGAACTGGAGCGCCGCATCGAGGCCTGGATCCGCTGGAACGCCATGGCGATGGTCGTGCAGGCGAATCGCAAGTCCACCGAGTACGGCGGGCACATCGCCAGCTACGCTTCGTCTGCGACGCTCTATGAAGTCGGCTTCAATCACTTCTGGCGCGCGCCCTCGGACCAGCATCCGGGCGATCTGGTGTTCCTGCAGGGACATTCATCGCCGGGCATCTACGCGCGCTCCTATCTGGAGGGCCGGCTCAGCGAGGAGCAGCTGCGCCATTTCCGCCAGGAAGTCGATGGCGGTGGGCTGAGCTCCTATCCGCACCCCTGGCTGATGCCCGATTACTGGCAGTTTCCCACCGTCTCGATGGGCCTGGGGCCGATGATGGCGATCTACCAGGCGCGCTTCATCCGCTATCTGGAGCATCGCGGCCTGGTGCCGCCGTCCGATCGCAAGGTGTGGGCCTTCTGCGGCGATGGCGAGATGGACGAGCCCGAATCGATGGGCGCGCTGACCATGCCGGTGCGCGAGAAGCTCGACAACCTGGTGTTCGTGGTCAACTG
>JANXYA010000209.1 GCA_025350345.1 Gammaproteobacteria bacterium | reverse complement strand
ATGAGCATGGCGGCGCCGAAGCGTTCCCAGAAATGACGATTCACCTGACCTGGAAGCCCTGCACGGCCCAGCTCATCCGCGCCTGGCGAGGCCAACGGCACGACGATGCCCGATGGCGTGCGCGCCTCGTTCCACAGCACGAACACACGCGCCATCCCTTGTTGCACCTGTCCGCGGGTCTCGCCGATGAGTTTCGTGCCACGCTCCAGTAGCACGACATCACCGTCAATGCCAAAGGTATCCGTAGCTGTTACGCAGGTGGTCAGACCCGGCAGTGTGGAGTCGATCGCTGTCTCCAGCGTGCAGTCGATGAACGCTCCTTTGCCGAGCAACAGCCGGCGACTCGGGAGGAGTTGCGCCGCGACAGAGGGTATCGTCGGGGGGTGCAACAGCGCACCCAGACCACCCGCACCGCCCGACAAGGCTTCTCCCGCATTGGCGCTGATATTGGCCATGGGGTTGGCGGCCGAACCTGGGTTGAGGTGTTCGGCCGCGATGGGTTCGGGTGCACTGCTCTGTCGGGCGAAAACCCCGCCGCCCAGCCGCCGGTCGCCGGTGTGCGCCGTGGGCACGGGTACGTTCGATGCGGTGCCGGCTAACCAGGCTTGGGGCACGGGAGGAGCGGAGCCGGGTACGGCTTGGGCCAGCACCACTGGAGGGTCCGGCGGCGAGGCGGTTGCGGCAGGCAAGCGCGTGTCCGGCGAATTTATGGGCCCAAGCGGCGGCGGTGGCACGTCACTTAGCGCTCCATTTGCAGGGCTGGCTGACGGGTGCTGCGGGCCACGGATGTGCCGCGCGGGAACCTCTGTGTAATACCAGCCAAGCAGGCTCGCGCCGACCGCGAGTACCAGACCCAGCGCAAATAGGTTGCTGACCCGGGAGCGGATCGAGCGGGCCAGGTTCAAGGCAGACGGGCCGCGCTCGCCCTCCACAGATTCCTGCGCGCCGGGCCTTTGCTCCGTCATGGCTCGGCTTCCGTGACCATGCGCTCCACATCCGGCGCGACCGTTCCCGAAGGCAGACGCTCCCCCGATCCGGTGTAGCTCTTGTTAAGCACGCAACCGCGCAGCTTTCCCCGGCGCAGTACCAGCTGCCGGGCAAGCCGCTGCACCACGACCTGGCCGCCATGCATGCTGAAATTCAGCAGGGACTCAGTGCCGTCGTCATTGCGCACAAAGATTGCCGGCTGCTCCCCACCTTCCCCAAAGCGCAACGTGGTCTGTACGCCGTCGTCCCACGCGGACACAGGCTTGAGCTGGGGCGCGCCGCAGTACCAGTAGTCCTCATTCCTGGGACGCGCTGCGCGGCCCACAGCCAGCTGGCTTGCAATGCGCGCCGGCGTTGCCGCCGCGGCTACCGGCGGATAGTGGAATCGCAGCACATAGATCGGCTCCTCGTGCCTGCCGCCATCCCGGGATTCTCCGGCCGGAGGTACCGTCGTGTAGTCAAACTGGTACTGGCGCCGGTTCGTGAGCACCGTAATGTTGGTCCCAACCCGCGCCGCCTTTGGCTTGAGGAACAAGTGATTGTCCTGTGCCACGAATGAGAGCGCGGCCAGGTCGCCAGCCCCCATGCCGACGAAGAACTCTCCTCCCTCGAACTGCAGGTCGATGTGGAAGCCGACACGGCCCTGCAGGGGATAGACCTGATCGGCGCTGTACTGGAGGTCCCGGATTCGGCCATCAACGACGGAACTGGGTGCCGTGCCTTCAGCCGCTGCCAGGCACGCCGCTCGCGTGATTGCCAGCGCCACCAAGGCCACGGCTGACAAGCGGAAGGTGCTCGTGCGTCGATTCATGGTGAACGGCTCCCGCCTGGCGAATCGCCACCTGCGGACGCCAGCTGGCTGTCGGCTTCGGGTTCGCTGACAAGATCAGCCACCTTGAAGCCGAGGGGATTCCAGCGGCGGATCCGCGGATCGGCCGCGGGACTCGCGTAGCTGTAGCGGACGGTGCCAATCCAGTGGGTCACCGACTTGGCCGCGCCGGAATTCTGCTGCTCGGTTTTCAGGTAACGGACCTGCGCGAGATCGGCGAGGCCATTGGCACGATCGAGGAATGTGACTGAGGTCACCGTCACCCGAACGACACTCCCGTCCCGGTGCACGTTCAGCGGTGAGGCGGGGTTTGTCAGCGCCCAGAGCGCGTACCAGGACTGATTTCGCTTGGCATTGTGGAATGCCCCGCATTCCTCGTAGTCGCTCTCTGCCGTGGCAAGATTGAAGCGCTCGCAGGTAGTGATGTAGTGCGCGAGGAAATAGCGCGTGACGGTCTGGTCCATAGGGGCATGGCCGGCATAAATCGGGACCACATCGACAATGCCGGTGCTGCTGTCGACCCGCACGACAAACGGTTCCACGCGCTTGAGTGGCATCAGCAGAAGAAGCGCGACCGCGCAGGCGATGGCACACAACCAGCCCGCCCCAGCCACAGCCCACGCCGCACGCAGGAGGCGCGAATGATTTGCGGCGCGGTCCGCATCCCATGACCGCACTTCGCTGATGTAGTCGGCCGGCAACAGCGTGGTGCTCACGGCGTGTCCCCGGTCGTAACATTTGCCCGGCTTGCCGGCGCGCCCCTCGTTGCGACGGCCGAAGGTGCAACCCGACTCCGCGCGTCCGACGATGCGGTGACATTGATGGCCTGCAGCGGTCCTGTACAGCGCACCTCGTAGTTGGTACATCCGCACAGCAGAACAAGCGGCGCGAACACGCATGGTAACTTCACGTCCCCCTCTCCCTCAGCAGGTTGTAGGTTGCGGGACCAATGTTCCCGGCAAGTCGGCGCCCCTGGCTCGCGCTCCATCCCACTGCGCGGCTTGCGACACCAAAGGAACTGAGTGCGGCG
>JANXYA010000368.1 GCA_025350345.1 Gammaproteobacteria bacterium | reverse complement strand
TAACAGATCCGTAACTGCCTCTGAAATTCCGTTCGGATCGCAAACGATGCCGGGATCTAAAGGCCTGAATCTATTGGTGCCGGAGATAGGAATCGAACCTACGACCTACGCATTACGAATGCGCCGCTCTACCAACTGAGCTACTCCGGCGAGGCGCGGAATTCTACCGGATCGGGCGCAGCCGGATCACCAGATCGAGGCCCGCCACTTCCATCCCGGCGGGCGGGTCCGGCAGGCGGCTGAACTGCACTTCCGGCAGCGCCACGTCGGTGATGGCCCCGGACCGCTCATCGTGAAAATGATAGTGGGGCTCGACGTTGGAATCGAACCAGCTGCGCGTGCCGTCGACCGACAGCGGGCGGAGCAAGCCGCGCTGCGCGAACAGATTCAGGGTGTTGTAGACGGTGGCCTTGGCGACGATCAGGCCACGCTGCTGCAGGGCCTCGGCGATCTGGTCGGCCGTCAGATGCTGCGGCACGGTGAGCAGCAGCTCGGCAATCTGCAGCCGCTGCGCGGTGACGCGGATGCCGCTGGCCTGCAGGCGCGCGCTGACGTCGGTCGCCGTGGGCGGGGGTACAGAGCTCTTCTGGTCCATGCTGGCGACCGTTTTACCGCAGCGAGCGCGGCAACGCAAAAACCACGTGCTCCGGCCGGCCGTGGGATTCAGCCGGCGTCGCCCCGCCCCATTCGCGCAGGCGCTCGACCACCTGCTGCACCAGCAGCTCCGGCGCCGAGGCGCCGGCGGTCACGCCGACGGTAGTGCGGCCCTCGAACCAGTCGCGCCGCAGGTCCGCCGCGCCATCGACGAGATAGCCGGGGACACCGGCCCGGTCGGCCAGTTCACGCAGCCGGTTGGAATTGGAACTGCTGCGCGAACCGACGACCACCAGCACGTCGCACTGCTCGAGCAGCTGCTTGACCGCATCCTGCCGGTTCTGGGTGGCGTAGCAGATGTCTTCCTTGCGCGGCGCCTGCAGCGCGGGGTAGCGAGCGCGCAGCGCCTCGACGATCGCGGCGGTATCGTCCACCGAGAGCGTCGTCTGGGTCACGAAGGCGAGCTGTTCGGGGTCGCGCACCTCGAGGCGTTGCACGTCGGCGACGCTTTCGACGAGCAGGATGCGCCCGCCGTGCGAGCCATCGAAGCGGCCCATCGTGCCTTCCACCTCCGGATGGCCTGCGTGGCCGATCAGCAGCACGTCGCGCCCTTCGCGCGCAAAGCGGGCAACTTCCATGTGCACCTTCGTGACCAGCGGGCAGGTGGCATCGAAGACCTGCAGGCCCCGCCGCTGCGCTTCCTGCTCCACCGCGGTCGACACGCCGTGGGCGGAGAAAATCACCGTCGCCCCGTCGGGCACCTCGTGCAGTTCCTCGACGAACACGGCGCCCAGGGCGCGCAGGCGTTCGACCACGGTGCGGTTATGCACCACCTCGTGCCGCACATGGATCGGTGCGCCGAACAGCGCGATCGCGCGCTCTACGATCTCTATGGCGCGATCGACGCCGGCGCAGAAACCTCTGGGATTGGCAAGCAGGATGCGCACGCGGGCCCCTCCCCTAGCCCCCCGCGGCAGCCGAGTGGCGCCGCGAGCTCAAGTACAGATCGAGCAGCAGGCAGCCGGCACCGACAGTGATCGCCGAATCGGCGACGTTGAAGGCGGGGAAATAATGCTGCTGCCAGTGCACCTGCAGGAAATCGATCACGAACCCAAGTCGCACCCGATCGATTACGTTGCCGAGCGCACCGCCGAGGATCAGCGCGAGCCCCGCAGCGAGCAGATTGGCGCGCCGCTCGAGGCCCTTGAGCCAGACCACGAGCGCAACACTCACGGCCGCGGCCAGGGCCGTGAAGGCCCAGCGCTGCCAGCCCGAGGCCCCATCGAACAGGCTGAAGGCCGCGCCGCGGTTGTGTGCGCGCACCAGATTGAACACCGGCAGGTAATAGCGGGCCTCGTAGGGCTGCAGCGCGGATTCGATCAACTGCTTGGTCCACCGGTCGATGCCGATAATCGCAGCGCTCAGGGCCAGCCAGCGCCATTGCCCGGTAACCGGTGGCGCTCCGCCGGCGGTGCTCGTGCGGCGATCCATCAGGCGTAGCGGCGGGCTTCGCCGGGCCCGGTGATGTTGCCGACGCAGCGGCCGCACAGCTCGGGGTGCGCCGCGCTCTGGCCGATGTCCTCGCGGTGGTGCCAGCAGCGCACGCACTTGGGCGCCGCGGTGCGCCGTACGCTGATCCACACCCCACCGCCGGAAACCAGCGCCGCCTCGACGGCGCCGGCGGGCGCCGCCGCCACGCGCTGCAGGCGCGCCTGCGAGGTGATCATCAGAAACCGGAGCTCATCGCCGAGCGCATTGAGGCGCGGGTACTGGGCCTCGAGGCAGTACACGTCGAGCTCGGCCTGGAGCGGCGCACCGATCTCACCGCCCACGCGCAGGCGCTCCAGTTCGCGGGCGACATCCGCGCGCAGCGCAATGAGTGCCGCCCAGTCAATCGCTGCGCCTGAGTGCGGGCCACCGGCCCCGCCGGCGCTGGGCGCGAGGGCGGCGGGAAGTGCGTGCCAGGTGGCGAGAAACACCGATTCCGGGCGCGCTCCAGGCAGCTCCGCCCAGATCTCCTCGGCGGTGAAGGACAGGATCGGAGCGAGCCAGCGCACCATCGCCTCGGCGATATGCCACATTGCCGTCTGCGCCGAGCGGCGCGGCAGGCCAGTAGCGGGCGTGGTGTAGAGCCGATCCTTAATGATGTCCAGATAGAAGCCGCCCAGATCCACCACGCAGAAGTTGTGCACCTTCTGGTAGATCAGGTGGAACTGGTAATCGCGGTAGGCCGCCTCGATCTCCCCCTGCAGCTCGCGCGCGCGCGCGATCGCCCAGGCGTCTAGTGCCACGAGCTCAGCAAGCGGCACGGCTTGCGAGGGTTCGAAGCCGCGCAGGTTGCCGAGCAGGAAGCGCACGGTGTTGCGCATGCGGCGATAGGAGTCGCTCATGCGCCGCAGGATTTCCTGCGACAGGCTCATCTCGTTGGAGAAATCGGTGGCCGCCACCCACAGCCGCAGCATGTCGGCGCCGAGGGTCTTGATGATGTCCTGCGGCTCGATGCCATTGCCGAGCGACTTGGACATCTTGCGGCCCTGCTCATCGACCGTGAAGCCGTGCGTCAGCACGCCGCGATACGGCGCGCGGGCGTAGAGGGCCTCGGACATCAGGATCGAGCTGTGAAACCAGCCGCGATGCTGGTCCGATCCTTCCAGGTACAGATCGACGGGCGAGTGGAAATCCGCGCGCAGGGCGGCGACGCATTCGAAGGACAGGCCTGAATCGGCCCACACGTCCATCACATCCGTCGCCTTGTCATAGTGCTCGGCATCCGCGCCGAGCAGCTCAGCCGGCTCGAGCGCGAACCAGGCGTCGATCCCCTCGCGCTCCACCAGCGCCGCCACCGTGTCGATCAACTCGGCGGTGCGCGGGTGCAGCTCACCGCTCCCGCGATGCGTGAACAGCGTGATCGGCACGCCCCAGGTGCGCTGGCGCGACAGGCACCAGTCCGGCCGGTTGTCGATCATGCCGGTGATGCGCTGCTCGCCCCACTCGGGCGTCCAGCGCACCTGCTTGATGTCGCGCAGCGCCCCGGCGCGCAAGCCGCGATTGTCCATGCTGATGAACCACTGCGAGGTGGCGCGGAAGATCAGCGGCGTCTTGTGCCGCCAGCAATGCGGATAGCTGTGCAGGTGCGGCTGCTGGTGCAGCAGCCGGCCGCGCTCCTCGAGCGCTGCCACGATGATGGGATTCGCGGCATCGACCTTCAGCCCCGCCACCAGCTCGGTGGCGGGCGCAAAGCGCCCGTCCGGTCCCACCGGATTGACGACCGGCAGTCCATAGGTCCGGCCAATGGCGAAGTCCTCCTGGCCGTGGGCGGGTGCGGTGTGCACGGCACCGGTACCCGCCTCCAGCGTGACGTGATCGCCCAGGATCACCGGCACCTGCTTTGGCAGCCAGGGATGCTCGAGCTTCAGTCCCTCGAGCTGCGCGCCACGGCAACGGCCGACTTCCACACCCTCAAGGCCGAAGCGCGCCAGCGAGGCGAGCGCGAGTTCCGCCGCGAGCACCAGCACTTCCGCTCCGCCCGCCCGCTCGACCCGCAGCGCCACATATTCGTATTCCGCTCGTACCGCGACCGCCTCGTTGGCGGGCAGCGTCCAGGGCGTGGTCGTCCAGATGATGACCGACACGTTCGCGCTGCCGATTGCCGCGGGGGCAATGCCGCTGCGGCGCGCGAAATCGGCGCGATCGACGCAGCGGAAGGCCACGTCGATCGCGGTGGCGGTGCGATTCTCGTACTCGACCTCCGCCTCGGCCAGGGCCGAGCGGCAATCGAGGCACCAGTGCACCGGCCGCAGGCCGCGATACAGATGGCCGTTGGCGATGATCTTGCCGAGCGCGCGAATCTGCTGCGCCTCGTAGCGCGGGTCCATCGTCAGGTAGGGCCGCTCCCAGTCGCCGAAGACCCCGAGGCGCTTGAAGTCGGCGCGCTGTGAATCGACCTGCCGGCCGGCAAACTCGCGGCAGGCGGCGCGAAAGGCGCGTGCGTCGAGTTTGTGCCCGGGCCGGCCGTGCTTTTTCTCCACGGCGAGCTCGATGGGCAGGCCATGACAATCCCAGCCCGGCACATAGGGCGCATCAAAGCCGGCGAGACTGTGGGACTTGACGACGATGTCCTTGAGGACCTTGTTGACGGCGTGCCCGAGGTGAATGACGCCATTGGCGTACGGCGGCCCATCGTGCAGCACGAACGGCGGGCGCCCCTTCGAGGCCGCGCGAATCCGCGCGTACAGATCCTGCGCGGCCCAGTGCGCAAGCTGCTTCGGCTCGCGCTGCGCCAGGTCCGCCTTCATCGGAAAACGGGTCTCGGGCAGATTGAGCGTGTGCTTGTAGTCGGTCACTGCAATGGATCCCGTCGAAGGCGCTGCGCGGAACTGCGCATTTTAGCCTACCCTCGCCAGTATCGCCCGCGCCTCGGCGGCGTCGCGATGCATCTGCACCACCATCGCATCGAGGGACTCGAAGCGCTGCTCCTCGCGCAGGTGCGCGATGAATTCCACTTCGAGCTCCTCATCGTAGATGTCGCGATCGAAATCGAACAGGTGCACCTCCAGGAGCGGCACGACGCCGCCGACCATCGGTCGCGTGCCGAGGCTCCCCACGGAAGGCCAGGCCGTGCAGCCGGCGCCGCTCACGCGCACTGCGTAGATGCCGCCGAGCGGCGCGCGCCGGCGGTGCAACGGCAGGTTGGCGGTCGGAAAGCCAAATTTCCGGCCCAGTTGGTTGCCATGCACGACGCGGCCACGCATCGTGTAGGCGCGCCCCAACATCGCCGCGGCCCGTTGCAGGTCATTGGCCGCCAGCGCGGTGCGCACCAGCGCGCTGCTCGCGCGCTCCTCGCCTACCGGGACTGCCGCGAAGATCTCGACCTCGTAGCCGTACTTCGAGGACTCGCCGGCAAACCACTCGGCGCTCGCCTCCGCGCCGCGACCGAAACGGAAGTCATGGCCTACGACCACCGCGCGCGCGCCCAGCGCATGCAACAGCTCCATGAAGTCCCTGCCCGACAGCGAACGCAGGCGATTGTTGAAGGTCAGAAGCTGCAGCCGATCCAGTCCGCTGTGCTCCAGCAGCCGCCAGCGCTCGCGCAGATTGGTGAGGCGCGCCGGCGGTTCCTTCGGGTTCAGGAACTCGCGCGGCATCGGCTCGAAGCTGAGCAGCACCGCAGGCACCTGCAACTCGCGCGCGCGCGCCAGGGTGCGCGCGATGAGCGCCTGGTGCCCGACGTGCAGGCCATCGAAGGCGCCGATCGTGACGACACAGGGTGAGCGCGTCCCCCGTGGCACGCCGCGTACCAGGCGCAGGCTCATGCCGGCCGGGTCCGCAAGTCGCGATAGCGCATGCCGAGGGCAAACAGCACGCCGAAATACACCGCCCCGGCGGCGCCGATGCCGCCGGCACAGCGCAGGAGCCTGGCCACCGGCCGCAGCGCCATCCATTCCTCCAGGCTCCCGGACCACCACCACAGGAGCGCCCCCATCAGCGCGCTCGCGAGCAGCACCCGCGGCCACAGCGTCGCCCAGGCCTTCGAGGGGTGGTAAACCCCCGCGCGGCGCAGGCCGCGAAACAGCAGCCAGGCATTGACCGCGGAGCCGGTGCAGGTCGCGGTGGCGAGCAGGATGTGCGGCGCGGGGAACCCCATGCGGGAAGCGGGCAGCGCGATGCCGATATTCATCGCCATGTTCACCGCCAGGGCCGTGAGGCTCGCGCGCACCGGCGTGCGGGTGTCCTGGCGCGCAAAGAATCCGGGGGCCAGCACCTTGACCAGGCTGAACATCATCAGCCCCCAGGAATAGGCCATCAGCGCCCAGCTCGCCATCTGCACGGAATGCGCGCTGAAATTGCGGTAGCCGAACACCGCCGCGGTGATCGGGCCGGCGAAGGTGAGCAGCCCCACGGCGGCGGGCATCACCAGCAGCACCGTGAGCCGCAGCGCCCAGTCCAGTGTCAGGGAAAACTGCTCGGGGGATCGCTCGGTGTGGTGCGCGGACAGCCCCGGCAGGATCACCGTGGCGAGCGCCACGCTGAACACGCCGAGCGGAAATTCCATCAGGCGATCGGCGAAGTACAGCCAGGACACGCTCCCCGTGACCAGCCAGGAGGCAATGGTGGTGTCGAGCACCAGGCTCACCTGCGCCATCGAGGAACCGACGATGCCCGGGATCATCAGCCGCCCGATGCGCCGCACACCCTCGTGCGCGGGCCGCCAGCGCGGCCAGCCCAGCAGCCCCAGGCGCGCCACCGCGGGCAGCTGCATCAGCAGCTGGAGCACGCCGGCCACGAATACGCCCACCGCCAGCACGATGCCCGGATTGCGGCTGTGCTCGGCGATGCCGACCGCAAACACGATCATCACCAGGTTCATCGCCACCTGCGTGAAGGCCGGTAGGGCGAAGCGCCGGTAGCTGTTGAGCACGCCCGAAAACAGCGCGGTGAGCGAGATGAACAGCAGATAGGGAAAGGTCCAGCGCAGCATCTGCACCGTGAGCGCGAACTTGCCCGCATCGCGGGTGAAGCCGGTCGCGTACAGCAGGATGATCAGCGGCGCGCCCACCACCCCGATGGCGGTCACGCCCAGCAACACGGTGCCGAGCGTGCCGGTGACCCCGCTCACCAGTTCCTTCACCTCGGCATGGCTGCGTTGCAGCCGGTACTCGGAAATCACCGGGACGAAGGCCTGTGAGAAGGAGCCTTCGGCGAACAGGCGCCGCAGGAAATTGGGGATCTTGTAGGCCACCAGGAAGGCATCCTGCAGGGCGCTCGCCCCAAAGGCCTGGGCCAGGGCCACGTCGCGGAACAGCCCCGTGATGCGGGAGACCAGCGTGGTGGCACCGACGACGCTGGTGCTCTTGAGGATGGTGCGGCTCATGGGGCGGGAGGAACTATACCGGAGGCGCATTGACAACGAGAGGGCCGCTGCGCAGACTACGCGGCCCCTCGGGGGGCCTTATTCCATATACAGACGGCGGAGCGAGCGCGTGGCAAACACGAAATCAGCGGAAAAAGCGGCCCGGCAGGCCATGGTGCACCGGGAGCGCAACGTCGCCCTGCGCTCGCGCATGCGCTCGGCGATCCGCAAGGTGGTCGACGCGGCCGCCGCCGGCAAGAAGGATGAGGCCCGCACGCACTACCTGGCAGCGGTACCGCTCATCGATACCCTGGTGAACAAGAAGATCATTCACCGCAACCAGGCCGACCGCCACAAGAGCCGGCTGGCCGCGCGCATCAAGAAGATCGCCTGAACTTAGGCGCGCCGACGCGCCGCAGTCTCCAGATCCTCCACCGCCAGCAGCAGCGACAGTCGCGACTCGCCGTGCGCGATTTCGCGCCAATGCGTGCCCTCCGGCCAGGGATCCAGCGCCCCGGCCAGCGCCCAGAGCATGTTCAGTGAAGGCTTCGCGCCCGAGCGCCTGAGCTCGGCATAGGTGCGCACGGCTCCCTGCCGGCGTAGCTCGTCGGCGGTGCGTATGCCGATCGCTCCCAGGATCTGCTCCGATCTGGCACCGAGATTGCGCAGGTCACGGATGCGGAGCTTGAGTTTCCCCGCGGCAATGCGCTGACGCACCTTGCTATTGCGCATCGGCCGCCACCCGCCGCGCCGCGCCCCGCCGCTCGTCGAGAAAATTCATGACCGCTTCGGCCAGCTCGCGCGTGCCCCGACCGGTCGCCGCCGAGATGAGGTGCACGGGACCCTTGAAGCGCAGGCCCCGCACGATGCTGCGCGCGCGCGCCTCTGCCTCCTCATCGGGCAACAGGTCGCGCTTGTTGATCACCAGCCAGCGCGGCTTCTTCCCCAGGTCCGCGCTGAACTTCTTCAGCTCCGCGACGATGGCGCGCGCATCGCGGACCGGATCGGCATCCGGATCGCTCGGCGCCATGTCGATCAGGTGCAGCAGCACGCCGGTGCGCTGCAGGTGCTTGAGGAAGCGGTGCCCGAGTCCCGCGCCCTCCGCGGCACCCTCGATGAGGCCGGGAATGTCGGCCATGACGAAGCTGCGGTGTTGTCCGCAATAGACCACGCCCAGATTGGGATGGAGCGTCGTGAAGGGATAGTCGGCCACCCGCGGCCGGGCGGCAGAGACGGCGCGGATCAGCGTGGACTTTCCCGCGTTGGGGAGCCCGAGGAGCCCGACATCGGCGATCACCTTGAGCTCGAGCGCCAGGGCCCTTTTCTCCCCGGGCAGGCCCGGCCCGAACTGCCGCGGCGCCCGGTTGGTGCTGCTCTTGAAGCGCGTATTGCCCCAGCCGCCCTTGCCACCCTGCGCGACCTTGAGCTCCTGCCCGGCGATCTTCAGGTCGCCCAGCACCTCGGCGGTCTGCTCATCGCTCACCACGGTACCGACCGGCACCAGCACCTGCAGGTCCTCCCCGCTCCGTCCGGTGCACCCGTTCGCCGATCCGCCCGCGCCCGACGCGGCGCGATAGGTGCGCTTGATGCGAAAGTCGGCCAGCGTGTTGATCCCCTCGGCCGCGCGCAGCAGCACGCTGCCACCGTTCCCGCCATCGCCGCCGTCCGGTCCACCGAAGGGAACCGACTTCTCGCGGCGGAAACTCGCGGAACCACGTCCACCGTTGCCGGCCTGCACGCGCAGCGTTGCCTCATCGACGAATTTCATCCGGCCAGCTTACCCGCATCGGGCCCGCTGCGGAGTCCTGAAACGAAAACCCCGGCCGGAGTCGGGGTTCGGTGCGCGAGCGCGAAGGGAACGTTGGGACGCTAGCGGCCGACGCCCGCCGTGTCCGCAGCCGCCTCCGCCTGCACGCTCACGTACATCCGCTGCTCCTCGCCCTTGCGGCGAAACAGCACGCGGCCGTGCTTGAGCGCGAACAGCGTGTGATCGGTGCCGACGCCCACGTTCTCGCCGGCCCGCACCTTGGTGCCGCGCTGGCGGATGATGATGTTGCCGGCCAGCACCTGCTCACCGCCGAACACCTTCACGCCCAGGCGCTTGCTGTGGGAATCGCGGCCATTGCGCGTGCTGCCGCCTGCTTTCTTATGTGCCATGGCTCGGTGACTCCAATTCTCAGGCCGCGTTGATTGCCGTCACGCGTACCTGCGTGTACTGCTGGCGGTGGTTCTTCATGCGCAGGTAGTGCTTGCGGCGCCGGAATTTCACGATCGCCACCTTGTCGCCCTGGCCGTGCGATTCGACCGTCGCCAGCACCTTGCTGCCCTTGAGCATCGGCTTGCCGACGGTGATCTTCTCGCCATCGGCGATCAGTAGCACGTCATTGAATTCCACGGTGGCGCCCGGCTCGGCGCTGAGCCGCTCAATGCGCAGCACGCCGTCCTTCTCCACCCGATACTGTTTGCCGCCCGTGGCGATGACCGCGTACATTTGGCTAAAAGGCTCCGTATGATTCAGTCCCGCCGCGAGCGGGAACTAAGGGAAAAGGTCGCGCATTCTACTCAAGCGCTGCCTTGTGGGTCAAACCGGGTTTTCCTTGGAGAAACAGCGAGTTGAATACTGTCCGCACGGCCCTTGAAGCGCCCCCGCTGGCGGCCCCAGCCGCAGGCACCGGCACGGCTGTTGCGCTGGAGCAGATCCGCGCCCTGGTCCGGAGCGACCTCGAGGCCGTCGATGAGGCCATCCGCACCGGCTTGCACAGCTCTGTGCCACTGGTCGGCCAGGTCGCCGAGCACATCATCGCCGGTGGCGGCAAGCGCCTGCGCCCGCTGCTCGTCGTGCTCACCGGCCGTGCCTGCGGCATCAGTGACGGCGCCGGCGCCGCGGCGCGCCCGCACATCCAGGCTGCGGCCTTCATCGAGTTCATCCACACGGCGACGTTGCTGCATGACGATGTGGTCGACATGTCCGCCCTCCGTCGCGGCCGCGACACCGCGAATGAAGTGTTCGGCAACCAGGCCACCGTGCTGGTCGGCGACTTCGTCTATTCGCGCGCCTTCCAGATGATGGCGGCCGTGCGCTCGCAGCGGGTGATCGAGATCATGGCCGAGGCGACCAATGTGATCGCCGAGGGCGAGGTGCTGCAGCTCATGAACGCCCGCGATCCCGACACGAGCGAGCAGCGCTACCTGGCGGTGATCCACCGCAAGACCGCGCAGCTCTTCCAGGCCGGCGCCGAGGTGGCCGCCGTGGTGGCCGGCGCGCCGCCGGCCGTGCAGCAGGCCGTGGCGCGTTATGGAAAGCACCTGGGCACGGCCTACCAGCTCATTGACGATGTGCTGGACTACCGCTCCGACCCCGAGACCCGGGGCAAGAATCTCGGTGAGGATCTGGCCGAGGGCAAGCCGACGCTCCCGCTGATCCACGCGTTGCGCATGGGTGATGCCCGGATCACCAGCCTGATCCGTACCGCCATCGAGAGCGGTGGCCGCGAGCAGCTCGGCGCCATCCTTGCTGCAATTGAATCGACCGGGGGCCTTCAGTACACTGCGCGGCTCGCGCAGGCCGAGGCTGATCTGGCGATTGCCGCCCTCGCGGCACTCCCGGAAACGCCGTTCCGCAACGGTCTTGCCGCACTGGCCCGCTTCGCCGTCGAACGCCAGCATTGAGTGAGTGAAGGAATCGGGGTGTAGCTCAGCCTGGTAGAGCGCTACGTTCGGGACGTATAGGTCGCAGGTTCAAATCCTGTCACCCCGACCAATGAGATCAACTAGTTAGAAGATCGCGGTCTCCCGGCGGGCCCAGGTAGAAGCCGAATAAATACACCCTGAGTCTGCTTTTAACTTCCGTCCGAACTTCCGAGTCTGACCCCCAAGCGGACGGTTGTAAGCGACCGCTTTCGACGATCGTTGTTCCCAGGTCGTGTGAGGGGCCGACCCCATCAAATCAGTTGGCCACTGCAGATTCGGGCGCAAGTTTCTGCGCGCGAATCCAGCTATCCGTCCGGGAGTCCAACAGCTCTAGCGGCAGGACACCGCCGCTCAGCATCTCGTCGTGAAAACTACGGATGTCGAATCTCGGGCCCAACTCCATCTGGGCACGGTCACGCAGTTCGCGGAACTTCAGTTGACCCAGCTTGTAGGCGAGGGCCTGCGCTGGCCACGCGATATAGCGATCCGTTTCCGACTGGATGGTAGGCTCATCAATCGCCTCGGATTTTCGCAAGAACTCGACCACCTGGTCGCGAGTCCAGCCCTTCGAATGGATGCCGGTATCGACGACCAGTCGCACGGCGCGGAACAACTCGCTGGAGAGTCTTCCGTAGTCGCTGGCCGGATCCTGATAGAAGCCCACTTCCTTGCCGAGCTGCTCGGCGTATAGCGCCCAGCCTTCGATGTAGCCCGAGTTCCCGCCATGTTGGCGGAACTTCGGCAGCCCGGTGATCTGCTGTGCCACGGACAGCTGCATGTGATGCCCGGGTATGCCCTCGTGATAAGCGATTGCTTCGTCATTAATCAGCGAGCGGTTGGCGAACTGCGAAGTGGCCACCACCACTCGGCCCGGTCGCTGTCCATCAGGCGTGCCGGTCTGATAGTGAGTGGCCATCGCCGCCTGGAAATCCGGGATGGCTTCGACGGTTATGGGAGAACCCGGGATATAGCCGAACAATTCCGGCAACTTCGGGCGCATCTGTGCGATGCATTTGCGAAAGTACTCGAGGATTTGTTCTGCTGAGACCGGCCGATACTTGGGGTTGGTCTTGAGCGACTCTCGATACGAGGCGAGATCAACAAAGCCTTCATGGTGCGCTATGACCAGCATGTCGGCCTCAATCCGGTCAATCTCGCGCAGGCCGATCTGGTGTATCTGGTCGGGAGTCAGCGTGCTGACGGTGGTGCGACCAAGGATATCGTTGAGGTAGCGCCTCTCACCGCCGGGCAGCGACTCCACGGCGAGTGTGGTGCGGCCGTGGGGCGCGTACTCCATGCCAATAAAATTGCCGAACGCCCGGTATGCCGGCAGAACCTCCTTTGTGACCGCGTCGGTGATCGCCCTGGTCAGGCGCTCTTGGTCGTCCGCTGAGATGCCGGCGGGAAATTTTCGGGTGGGCAGCAGGAAGGGATCGGCCTCGATCACGCCGTCACATTGCGCGGGCACCTTCTCGAGCAGGAAACGCACCGGCATAAGGCCGTCTTTCATTCCGGCACGGAGAACCTCCTCGGTTTCGGTAAATGCGCGCGGGATCTGGTGGAGACGAGCGATGTAGTCCTCGTACTGCTTCACCGACTCGAACGGGACGGCCAGCGGCAGATCAGCAAGACCAACGTGCGGGCCGCTCATCTGGCTGACGGGCATCTCGTATTCTTTGAAGTCGTAGTTGCGCATGCGCTGCTGCAGCGCGCGCAGCAGCACCTCGTGGGACATCTCATCCTGTTCGGAGAAGCCGGTCGTTGGAATGGCTCTCAGGTGCGCAAGGAAATACTGCTCGTTCGCGTGCTCGGCACTGAGTGCTGCCAGGGAGTGCCGGTCCAATTGGTCGTTGTACCGATAGTCGCCGTAGGCGGTCGCTTGTTCCGGGTGGGCCCTGAGGTCGGACTGATACCATTCCTCGAAAAGCGCGTTCTGAGCGGCGACGCGCGCCTTGACATCAACCAAATTGGCGCCAACCGACGCGCAAGCTGTAATGCAGAGGAACGCAACCGCGGAAACGGAGAGCATCAGAGAGCGCATGGCGCCAAAGGGTAGCACTGAGTGACGATGACTGCCCGGTCAAAATCGGTGGCGCAAGATTCGCAGCAAGCCCTGCCGGGCGGCCCCCCCAATGGCGGTCATCGCCGCTCCCGCCAGCCGGAAATGGCCAACGTAGAGGTCGCGACTGCCGTTGATGGTTCGGGTCACCTTGGCCGATGCTTCAAGTTCGCAAAGCAGCGATTCGCGAGCTCCGTGAATTGCGCCGACTGATCTTTGAGCGCTCTCAATGGGACGTCAGCGGGAAACGGCCGTTGGATAAGGGTCCTGCAGTACAGTGGAGCCGGACTCCAGCAGGGACTTCAGGTTGGAGAGGATCTTCGGCCAGCCGCCGGATACCGCCGCAATCAACTTCGAGGGATCCCGCTCGATGGTGTGGGTGATGGAGAGCTTGACCGACGATTCACCGGGCTCCAATTCCATCGTACATAGCGAGTCGCCTTCGGCCTTGAGCTCGGGCTTATTCTGGTGCTGCCAGCGGATCACCAAGCGCCTTGGCGGCTCGGCTTCCACGATCTCGCCGGCGTCGAAGATCTGGCCGTCGCCGGACACCAGCTTCCACGAGGATCCTGCCTTCCACTGGCTCTCGCAGTGCATGCCGAACCAGTACTGCTTCATGTACTCCGCGTCGGTCAGTGCTGACCACAGCCTCTCCGGGGTGGTGCGGATGTAGGTTACGTAGACAAAGGTCGATCTAGCCATTGGCTTTCTCCAGTTGACGTTTCAGATCCGAGAGCGCCTTGAGGCGCGGCTTCTCGAACTTGGCAATCCAGCGCTCGTAGATCTCCTGCAGCGGCACTGGATTGAGGAAATGCAGCTTTTCGCGGCCGCGTCGCACGGTGGCGATCAGATTCGCCGCCTCCAGCAGGTCCAGGTGCTGCGTCACGCCCTGCCGCGTCATGTCCAGGTGTTCGCACAGCTCGTTGAGCGTGCGGCCGTCGTGCGCATGCAGCAGGTCCAGGAGCCTGCGCC
Organism: Gammaproteobacteria bacterium; assembly: GCA_025350345.1. Classification (GTDB taxonomy): domain Bacteria; phylum Pseudomonadota; class Gammaproteobacteria; order Steroidobacterales; family Steroidobacteraceae; genus FEN-1191. The sequence goes on along the minus strand of JANXYA010000368.1, from coordinate 511 downwards.
GGCTGGGATCGGCCAGGGCCCTGAAAAGCATGTCGGTGTCGTGGCGCTCTGCCATGTTCTGTATGCAAGTAATTACTTGCCTAAATGATAGGCAAGTCTCGCCTTGCATGTCAAGCAATGGTCAACGATTGCCCCAGTGACTCGACAGGCGATCCGGCTCAGAGCAGCACGTGGTGATCGCGAATTCGATCAATTGCCGTCTTGGACAGTTGAGCCCGCCCTGCGAACTCCGGCCATGCGGCAACGGCGCCCCTCACTTCGGCAAGCAGCCTGGAAGCGGCACCGATCTGGAAACGGTCAGCCAGGACCAGCAGGTCCTCACGCTTTATGTGATTGAACTTCCCGTTCACCGACATCAGGTGCTGGTAGGTCCATTCCCCCTTCGGGTTGTACGCGTAGATCAGGTCGTAGGCCGGAGCGAGCTCCCAAGTCCCCTGCTCACGCAGGATAAAAGAGATGTTCTTCGTGTGATCATCACAGTTTGTGGCCATCACGTTGAAGGCAATGCGGC
>JANXYA010000200.1 GCA_025350345.1 Gammaproteobacteria bacterium | reverse complement strand
TCCGGACGAGCGCGCCCGCGAGGTGCTCAGCTGCTACCAGTCCTTCATCCGCTGCCTGCTGGAACTCACCGACAACATCGTCGAGGGCAAGGTCGTGCCTCCACCGCAGGTCCGGCGCCGCGACGGCGACGACCCCTATCTCGTGGTCGCCGCGGACAAGGGCACCGCGAGCTACTCGGACGTGGCCAACGCCATTGCCGCGGAGTTTGGTTTCTGGCTCGGCGACGCCTTCGCCTCGGGCGGCTCGGCCGGGTACGACCACAAGAAAATGGGCATCACCGCGCGCGGCGCCTGGGAATGCGTGAAGCGCCACTTCCGCGAGCTCGGCGTCGATATCATGCGCCAGCCCTTCACGGTGGCCGGCATCGGCGACATGTCCGGAGACGTGTTCGGCAACGGCATGCTGCTATCGCCCCACATTCGCCTGGTCGCGGCCTTCGATCACCGGCACATTTTTCTCGACCCGGATCCCGATGCCCACCGCAGCTTCCGCGAACGCGCACGCCTGTTCGCGCTGCCGCGCTCGAGCTGGGCCGATTACGATCAGCGCCTGCTTTCCGCCGGCGGGCTCATTATTGAACGCTCGAAGATCTCCGTCACGCTCACTCCACAGGCGTGCGCCCTGCTGGAGCTGGAGCAGGAACGCCTCGCGCCCGCCGAGGTGGTGCGGGCCATACTGCGATTGCCGGTCGATCTGCTGTGGAACGGCGGCATCGGCACGTACGTCAAGTCGACCGAGGAACGGCACACCGAAATCGGCGATCGCGCCAACGACGCCGTGCGCCTCGATGGCCGTGAGCTGCGTGCCCGCGTCGTGGGAGAGGGTGGCAACCTCGGATTCTCGCAGCGGGGCCGCATCGAGTACGCACAGCAGGGCGGACGCATCAATACCGATTTCGTCGACAACTCCGCCGGCGTGAACACTTCCGACATCGAGGTGAACCTCAAGATCATGCTGGCAGGGGCGGGTGCCGGCCCCACCCCCCGCGGCGCCAGGCGACGGGCACTGCTCGCCAGTGTCACCGACGAGGTGGCCGGGAAGGTACTGCGCAACAACTATCTGCAGAGCCAGGCGATCAGCCTGCTCGAACAACGGAGCGCTGCCGACCTGGGCGATCACCAGCAACTGCTGCGCGCACTGGAGCGCGACGGCGATCTGAATCGCGCGCTGGAGTGCCTGCCCAATGACACCGAGATCGAGGAGCGCCTGGTGCGCGGCCGGGGTCTCACGCGACCGGAACTCGCGGTGTTGCTCGCCTACGGCAAGATCGCACTCAATCAGGCCCTGACCGCCGCCGACATCGCCGCCGACCCCTACCTGGCCGGAGAGCTGCAGCGCTACTTCCCCGCGCGCTGGCGCCGGCGGTTTGCGACGCGCATCGCCCGGCATCGGCTGCGCGGACGGCTCATCGCCACCGCGACGACCAACAGCATTCTCAATCGCATGGATCCGGGCTTCGTGATGCGCATGGCGGCGCAGACCGGCGTCGAAACCGCCACCGTGGCGCGCGCCTACACCATCGCGCGCGACAGCGCCGGACTGCGCGAGCTGTGGTCGGCCATCGAGTCGCTGGACAACCGGGTGCCGGCGGCCGCGCAATACGAGGCGCTGCTGGCGACGCGCGACTATGTCGAGCAGCTGACGCGCCGGCTGCTGCTGGCGCGCGCGCGACGACCCACGGCCGCGATCGGTGCCGAAGTGGCGCGGCTCGAGCCGGCGTTCCGGGTACTGAAGGGTCTGCTGCCGGCCAGCCTGCCGGGCATTGCGCACCAGCGCTACCAGGAACTCTACGCGCAGCAGCAGGCGGCGGGTGCGCCCACCGCGCTCGCGGCCTGGCTCGCCGCCCTGCCGGCGCTCCGTGCCACGCCGGATCTGGCGACGATCGCCATGGAATCGCACCGTCCGCTCACCGCGGTGGCGCACCAGTATTTCCAGGTCGCCGCCGCGCTCGGGGTCGACTGGCTGGCCGAAGCGATACGCCTGCTGCGCACCAGCGGCAGCTGGCAGGCGGTGGCGCGCGAACGGCTGTACACCGCCTGCCTGGACGGGCAGGCGGCGCTCGCTACGCGCGCGCTGCGCGAACGCGCCGGCGAAGGTGCCTCACTCGAGCGCTGGATCGAGCGCCTCGGTGCTCCGGGGCAGCAATGGCTCCTGACGGCGCGCGAACTGCGCGCCATTGCCGCACCTGACCTGGCGGCGCTGATGGCGGGAGCCGAGGCGCTGCGCAACCTGGCCCAATGCTGACCGGAGGGCCATCCGTGCCCGGCAAGCTGCTGATGGTCCGCCACGGCCAGAGCATCTGGAACCTGGAGAATCTGTTTACCGGATGGACGGACGTGGATCTGTCCGCCCAGGGCATCGAGGAAGCGCGCCTGGCAGGCCGCGAGATTGCGCGCGCGGGACTGGTACCCGATGTCGTCTACACCTCGGTGCTCAAGCGCGCGATCCGCACGCAGTGGCTGATACTCGAGGAACTGGACCTGCTGTGGCTGCCGGTCGAGCGCGACTGGCGCCTGAACGAGCGTCACTACGGTGCACTGCAGGGACTGAACAAGCAGCAGACGGTGGAGAAGTACGGCGAGGGGCAGGTCAAGGTCTGGCGCCGCAGCTTCGACACGCCGCCACCGCCACTGGCGCAGGATGACCCGCGCCACCCGCGCCGCGACCGCCGCTACGCGCTCGTGCCGCCCGCCGAACTGCCCAGCACCGAGTCGCTCAAAGATACGCTCGCGCGTGTGCTGCCCTACTGGGAGGGGCGCATCGCCCCCGAGCTGCGCGCGGGGCGCAACGTCATGATCGTGGCACATGGCAACAGCCTGCGTGCCCTCGTCATGATGCTCGATGAGCTGTCGGAGACTGCCGTGGTTGAACTGAACATCCCCACCGGCATTCCACTGCTGTATGAACTGGACGGGGCGCTGCGGCCGCGGGCGAGCCGCTACCTGGGAGATGAGGAGGCAGTCAAGGCCGCGGCCGAGGCGGTCCGCCGGCAAACCGAGAAGCCGGCCTGAAGGCGGGCCCTAGCGCTGCGCGCTGCGCGTGATGCCCGCGGTGGCCCAGCCGTCATAACGCCCGCCGTGGTGCACCGCCAGCGCCGACAGTTCGCGCGTCAGGGCCTGCATCTCCGGCACCGAGACGCGCACTGACTTGAGCGCGTGCAGGGTATAGCGATCGCCCCGGTCCGGGTCGACGCGGCGAAAGTCGATGGCGTAGTCGCGCGTGCGCAGCAGCGCGGCGACTTTTTCACAGGCCGCCTCGTCCGGCAGGTCGAAGAAGAAATCTACCTCGTAGGGGCTGAACGGGTCACCGCCCTGGGCCCGCAGGTTCTTCACCAGCTTTTCATCCCAGTCGTCCCTCTGCTGCGCGCGCAGTTTCCGCACGGTGAAGTAGATCCGCAGCACGGCCACCACCGCCGCGCCCACCAGCAACCAGCTGAAGACCTGCACGGGTGTTTCCGGCGCCGCTGCGGCGCCTACTCCTCTGGCGCGATCGCGACGCGCAGGCCGTCGAGCGCGTCGGTGAGCTGGAGCTGGCAGGACAGTCGCGAGTTGGGGCGATAGGAGCTGAGGTCCTTGAGCATGTCGGTCTCATCCGACATGGCCGCAGGAAGCCTGGCTACCCAGGCCTCGTCCACGTACACATGACAGGTGGCACAGGAGCACATGCCGCCGCAGATCGCCATGACCCCATCGTCCATGTCGCGGAGCGTCTCCATGAGCACCCCACCACTCGTGGCCTGGACATCCTGCTCGACACCGTCACGATTCACGACATGCAGCAAGGGCATCAACAACTCCGGCGATTGCAGCGGGGCGCGTTAGTTTGCCGTCAGGACGGCCCGGATGCCAGTGGCGCGGAGCAATGCCCAAGGAATGCGGACCGGTCAGCGCTCGCTGGCCGGGGCCCGCCCCCGCTCACCCCGGGCGAGACGCCACAGCCAGGTGAGCGCCTCGTACACATAGATTGCCGCCGCGAGCCCGTCCGGCCGATCCGGCAACCCGGCGGCGGCGAGCACTCGCGCCTGCCGCGTGCGCGCAGGCGGGTAGTAGGCCAGCACGCAGGCGGCATCGTAAAGGGGATCGGCGAGCTGCGCGTATTCCCAGTCGAGCAGCCACAGGCGTGTCCCCTCGCGCAGGTTGCCGTGCACCAGGTCACCATGAATGATGCACTCGTGCGTGGACGTCTGCGCCACCGTCGCGGCCGCCTCGCCCACCGCCTTCACGACGGCCGCGGCGCGCGCACGCTCGTCCACGCCGCTGCCAAGCCGGCCCAGGTAATCGCGCGCGCAGGCTTGCGGATCGAACCCGCCCAGCCCGGCGGGTACCGGCAGGGCGTGCAGGTGCCGCAGGCGCTCCCCGAGGCGTTCCAGCTGCGCGGCCGCTTCGAAATCCGCTGCGCTCCAGTCCTGGCCGGTCACGTATTCGCTCACCTGCGCACCCTCCGCAGCAGAATGCACGATCAGGCGCGGAGCCAGGCCGCCGTGCGCCGCGGCCGCGTGGAGCCGCACCTCGCGCGCGCGATCCACACCCGGGCGGCGCCACGCCGCGCCGTCGAGACGCAGCACGAAGCGACCAGCAGTGGTATCCACGCGCCAGCTGTCGTTGACGCTGCCGCCGCAGAGGCGCTCGATCCGCAGCGGCGCCGCCCCGGCTTCCAGGCCCGGCACCAGCGCGAGGGCGCCGGGGCCTGGCGTCCGCGCTGGCGGGGATTCAGCCACTCTGGCGGCAATAGCGCTGCCACCAGCCGCGCAGGCCAAAGCAGCTGACGGCCAGGTAGGTGAGAAACAGGCCCGCGGTGAAGGGATAGCCCTGGCGCGCAAACAGGAACACCATGATGATGTCCGCGCCGATCCAGTAGAGCCAGTTTTCCAGCACCGAGCGCGCCACCAGCCACGTCGCCACGAAGCTGGTCCAGGTGCTTAAGGAATCGAGCAGCGGCCAGGCCGCTCCCGTCTCGCGCGCCAGGAATCGCGCGCTCAGCAGGCTCGCCACGCCGATCAGCCCCACCGCGTAGAGGTGGCGGCGTGCCGGCCAGCGGAAGATGCGCCCGCCCTGCTCGGCGGCATTGCGCGTCCAGCTGACCCATCCGTACACCGACATGACGACGTAGTAGCACTGCAGGAGCGATTGCATCGGCAGGCGCGCCCGCGCGGAGAGCAGCACGTAGATGGATGAACTCAACGCGCCTGCCACCCAGCCCCAGCGCTGGCGACGGAGGATCAGCAGCACGTAAGCGATGCCCGAGACGACCGCGATCACTTCCAGCGGCCTGAGCTCGCGCAGGGCGTGCTGCAGCGACACGATCAGCGCCTGCACGGGCGCGCCTCAGTGACGGTCGGCATCGAAGCCAACGGTCAGTCCCAGCTGCCGGGGATCGCCGTTCTGCAGGTAGGACTTGACGGGAAAGTCGGGGGGCTCATCGCCAAAATAGAAACCCTGCACGGCATAGCGCTCGTCCAGCAGATTGCGCGCCCACAGGCTCGCCGTCCAGCCCGCGTGACGCCAGCCCAGGCGCAGGTTGACAAGGGTGCGTGCGGCCGCGCGCTGGTTGTCGCTGGCGCTGAAGTAAAAGCCTGCCTGTGACTGCACATCGGCGCGCGCAAACCAGCCCGCAGGAAGCTCATAGGCGGCGCTGGTGCTGAGCTGCCAGGCGGGCGCAAAGGCCTGCTCGCGGCCGCGCAGGTCCAGGCCGTCGGCCTCATATCCGAGGTAGCGGGTGCTCTGCAGCGCCATCGAGGCGGAGAGCGACCAGCGCGCAGCGGGACGCCAGCGCAGCTCGCTCTCGAGCCCCAGGTTGTCGCCGTGCGCCGCGTTGCCCGTGAAGAAAACATAGGTCAGGGGATTGTTGGGCAGCAGCTGGCGCGAGGTGTACACCTGCATGTCCACTCGCCGCATCGCGTACACGTCCGCCTGCACGTCCAGATTCCCCGTCGCGCTGCGCGCGCGCACTCCCGCCTCCAGGTTCCACAGGGTCTCGGGGAAGAAGCGGCGCTGCGCGCGATCAATGGTGGCGCCGATGTTGAAGCCGCCCGCCTTGTAGCCGCGCGCCACCGTCAGGTAGTACTGCCGCGCATCGCTCGCGCGCCACAGCCAGGAGAGGTTCCCGCCGAGCAGGCGGTCGTTGGCAGGCGGAAACACCGGATCGGAGCTGTCGGTATAGTCAGCCGAGCGAGTCTCGCCGCGCAGGCCGAGGGTCAGCTGGCCGCGCTGCGCGACGCGCATCTCCAGC
>JANXYA010000293.1 GCA_025350345.1 Gammaproteobacteria bacterium | reverse complement strand
TCGGCCACATCGTGCGCGGCGAGCCGATCAAGCTCGTGGACGGCGGCGGCCAGAAGCGCTGCTTTACCGGGATCGGCGATGGCATCGACGCGCTGATGAAGATGATCGAGAACCGCGATGGCTGCGCCACGCGCAAGATCTTCAACGTCGGCAACCCGGCCAACAATTTCTCCGTGCGCGAGCTGGCGCAGCAGATGCTGCAACTGGCCGCGGAAATCCCCGAGTACCGGGTGAACGCCGCGAAGGTGAAGCTGATCGACACCACCGCCGGGGAGTATTACGGCAAGGGCTACCAGGATGTCTCCAATCGCGTGCCGAAGATCGACAACACGTGCGCCGAGCTGGGCTGGGAGCCGCGCATCACCATGCGCGAGGCTCTGCAGCAGATCTTCGAGGCCTACCGCGGACAACTCCCGCAGGCCTCGCACCTGCTGGACTGACTGCTGAAGCGGCGCGCTTAGGGCGCGCGGTGAGTGCATGCAGATCGCGCTTAAAGTCGATGTCGACACGCTTCGTGGAACGCGCGAGGGCGTGCCGGCGCTGGTGCGCGCCCTTAAAGATGCGGGGGCGGACGCCACGTTCCTGTTCAGCGTAGGCCCGGATCACACGGGCCGCGCCATCCGTCGCGTGTTTCGCCCGGGGTTCCTCAGCAAGGTGTCGCGCACCTCCGTGCTGGAGCACTACGGCCTGCGCACACTCCTTTACGGCACGCTGCTGCCTGGACCGGACATCGGGCGCCGGGCCGGCGCCGAGATGCGAGCGGTGCGCGCTGCGGGCTTTGAAGTGGGCGTGCATTGCTACGATCACATCGCCTGGCAGGATCTGCTCACGCGGCGCGATGCCGCCTGGACCGCGCGCCAGATGCGCCTCGCCGTGGAGCGCTTCCGTGCGGTGTTCGCCTCTGCCCCGCGCGTGCACGGTGCCGCCGGCTGGCAGATGAACGCGGCGGCCCTGGCGCTCGAGGAGGAGCTCGGCTTTGCCTACGCCTCCGATACACGGGGCATCGGACCCTTCGTGCCGATCATCGACGGCCGGCGCGGCCGCGTGCCGCAGCTGCCGACCACGTTGCCCACATTGGACGAACTCATCGGGCTCGACGGCCAGAGCGCCGCGAATGTGCACGAGACCTACCTCGAGCGCACCCGCAGGGTCATCGGGCCTTCGCAGGTCTTCACCCTGCACGCCGAGCTCGAGGGCATGAAGCTGCTCCCGGTGCTGGAGCGGCTCCTGCGCGGCTGGAGCGCCCAGGGGCACGAGCTGGTGTCGCTGGGAACCCTGTGCGCCACCCTCGACATCGGTGCGCTCCCCGCCTGCGCGGTGCAAGCCGGTACCGTGCCGGGCCGGAGCGGCGATTTAGCGTGCCAGCAAAGCTGATGCGATAATCAGCGCCCCATGAGCCTGCCTACCGGTCCGAAGGTCTATGCCACCGCGGCGAGCGCGCTGGCCGGCGTGGTGCGCGATAACATCACGGTCATGTCGGGCGGCTTTGGCCTGTGCGGCATCGCCGAGAACCTGATCGTCGCGTTGCGTGATTCGGGGGTCAAAGGCCTCACCGTCGTGTCCAACAACGCGGGCGTCGACGAATACGGCCTCGGGATGCTGCTCAAGACCCGCCAGATCCGCAAGATGATCTCTTCCTATGTCGGTGAGAACAAGGAATTCGAGCGCCAGTACCTGTCCGGGGAACTCGAGCTCGAGTTCAATCCGCAGGGCACGCTCGCCGAGCGGATTCGCGCCGGCGGCGCGGGCATCTGGGGCTTCTACACGCGCACCGGCGCCGGCACGCTGGTCGCCGAGGGCAAGGAGCAGCGCGTCGTCGATGGCGAGACCTGGGTGCTCGAGAAAGGCCTGGTAGCGGACCTGTCGATCGTCAAGGCCTGGCGCGGGGACACCGAGGGCAATCTCATCTATCGCAAGACCGCGCGAAACTTCAATCCGATGATGGCGACGGCCGGGCGGGTGACCGTCGCCGAGGTCGAGAAACTCGTGGAGCCGGGCGAACTCGCTCCGGACCAGATTCATACCCCGGGCATTTTCGTCCAGCGCATCATCCAGGGCCCGGCTTATCGGCGGCAGATCGAGAATCGCACGATCCGCAAGCGGCCGGCCGCGGGAGTGTCCTGATGGCCTGGTCCCGCGACGAGATCGCTGCGCGTGCGGCCGCCGAGCTGCGCGATGGCTACTACGTCAATCTCGGCATCGGTATTCCGACGCTGGTGGCGAACTTCATTCCCGCCGGCATGCGGGTCGTACTGCAGTCCGAGAACGGCATGCTCGGCATGGGCCCGTTCCCTTTCGAAGGCGAGGAAGATCCCGACCTGATCAATGCCGGCAAGCAGACCATCACCGAGTTGCCCAGTTCCTCCTATTTCTCCTCGGCTGACAGCTTCGGCATGATCCGTGGCGGGCACATCGACCTGTCGGTGCTCGGCGCCATGGAAGTGGGGGAAAATGGCGACCTGGCCAACTGGATGGTCCCCGGCAAGGTGGTCAAGGGCATGGGCGGTGCGATGGACCTGGTCGCGGGCGTCAAGCGCGTGGTCGTCGTGATGGAGCACTGCTCCAGGGATGGCTCCGCCAAATTCAAGCCGCGCTGTGAGCTGCCGCTGACGGGCACCAACGTGGTCGACAAGCTGATCACGGATCTGGCGATTTTTTCCAGGGCCGATCGCCACTCGCCATTCCAGCTGCTCGAGATGGCCCCGGGCGTCTCGCTCGATGAGCTGCGCACCAGGACCACGGCCCGGTACCTGCCGCCGTAATTTCCCGATATGTGAAATTGGTGCTCGCTCCGGGCCCTCCCTTGCTGTAGAGTGCGCCCGGAGTTTGTCGAATACGCGGGCGTCGGTCCCGCGTGCCGAGGTTCTACTGCGTCCCGATCGGGACCAATCTGCCCCTCCTGCAAACCTTCTACGCCAGGCGGCCAATGCGCCGTCTGACTGGCGCAGGATCCTTATAAGTGTTGGTTTATTGCCCGTACCGACAGTGCGGTTCGCGCTCCGGGCATGTCTGGAGTATTGCTTGTCTTTTGAAACGTTCAATCTGCATCCCTCATTGCTGCGCGCCGTCGGCGACGCCGGCTACACCGTGGCCACGCCGATCCAGGAGCGCGCCATCCCGGTCGTGCTCGAGGGGCGCGATCTGCAGGCGGCGGCCCAGACCGGCACCGGCAAGACCGCTGCCTTTGCATTGCCGCTGCTGCATCGCCTGCATGAGACGCAGCCGGCGCCGCGCGGTCCGCGCGCACCGCGTGTACTCGTGCTGGTGCCGACCCGCGAGCTGGCCGCGCAGGTCGCCGAGGCCTTCAGGGAATATGGCCGCCATGTCGCGCAGCGCACGGTCCTGATCTTCGGCGGCGTCAGCCCGAAGCCGCAGGTCCAGGCGCTCGCGCAGGGCGTCGACATCATCATCGCCACGCCCGGCCGCCTACTCGATCACCTGCAGATGAAGCTCGTCGACCTCTCGCGCATCGAAGTGCTGGTGCTCGATGAGGCCGATCGCATGCTCGACATGGGCTTCATCCGCCCGATTCGCCGCCTGATCGCCTCGCTCCCCAAGCAGCGGCAGAACCTGCTGTTCTCGGCGACGTTTTCCAACGAGATACGCGAGCTGGCGCGCGGCATCCTGCGCGACCCCCAGACCATCGACGTCGCGCCGCGCAACACGCCCATCGAGCTGGTCGACCATCGCGTCTACCACGTCGACACGGCCAACAAGCATCCGCTGCTCTCGCGCATCATCAGCGACGGCCGCGGCCGCCAGAGCCTGGTGTTCACGCGCACCAAGCACGGCGCCAATCGCCTGGCCGAGCGCCTGGAGCGTGACGGCCTGCGCTGCGCGGCGATCCACGGCAACAAGTCGCAGGGCGCACGCACCCGGGCGCTCGAGGACTTCAAGCAGGGGCGCATCCAGGTGCTGGTCGCGACCGACATCGCCGCGCGCGGGCTGGATATCACCGAGCTGCCGCACGTGGTGAACTTCGAGCTGCCGCACGTGCCGGAAGACTACGTGCATCGCATCGGCCGCACCGGCCGCGCGGGACGCACGGGAGAGGCCGTTTCGCTGGTGAGCCGGGACGAGCGCGAGCGGCTGCGGGCGATCGAGAAGATGCTGGGGCGTCCGATTCCGGTCGCCGCCTGAGGCAACGGGCCGGGTCAGCTCTCGAGCGCGACGATTGCTGCGCTGTGGGTGGCGAACGGCAGTTCATCGCCCACGGCCTTGCCCATCAGGAGTTTTGCCAGCGGCGAGACGTAGCTGATCAGGCCGGCAGCCGGATCCGCCTCGTCCTCTCCCACCAGCTGAAAGGTACGCTCGCTGCCGTCGGGGAGCCGCAGCCGCACCTTCGCGCCAAATCGCACCTGTCCGGGGTGCGGTGCCGTCGTCACGGCCCGGGCGCTGTCCCGTCGCGCCTGGAAATACCGCAGGTCACGCGCAATGCGCGCCAATGCCGCCGTGTCGGCCGCCGTTCGCGCCGCGCTCCGTTCGGCCTCGAGTTCGCGCACGCGGGCCTCGAGCAGCGCCAGGCCGCGCGCCGTGACGAGGTTTGGATGCTCGCTGATGGCGCGCTCGGGCAGGGTGTCCGTGTCCTGGTCCGTATCCTTGACGAAAGCGCGGCTCATGCTGTGTCCATCCTGACCATGTCGTAGACTTATACTCCGAACCCGGTCGTCCAGGCTTCCCGGAAGCGCGATGAAAAAACTCAAGCACGAAGCCGAGCTGTACAAGGCGGCGCTGGCGGCCGGCGTCGACTATGCCGTGAAGCGCGGCGCCGTGGTCTTCGAACCCACCGATTCGGCGAGCGCCAAGGCGCTCTATGTATACCGTCTGCTGGTGCATGACAAGAAGATACAGCCCATGCCCGAGGAGCAGGTGGCGGAAAAGACCATTCGCCACCGGCTCGCCACCTGGTATGCCCACCAGCTGCCGAAGGACGACCCCCTGCTGGGCTGACGGAGCCGCCCGCGCTAGGCGGTCAGGCCGAACTGCGCCAGGTCCACATTGCCGCCGCTGACGATGACCCCGACCCGGCCGCCGCGCACCGCGACGAGCTGGTTCATCACGGCCGCGGCCGCCAGGCAGCCGGTGGGTTCGACGATGATCTTCATGCGCTCGGCGAAGAAGCGCAGCTGCGCGCGCAGCTGCTCGTCGCTGACGGTCACGATGTCCCTGACCAGCCGCTGCATGATCGGAAAGGTAAGGTTGCCGACGCAAGGGGTCTGTGCGCCGTCCGCGATGGTACGCGGCACCGGGATGCGCACGATGTGGCCGCTGCGGAGCGATTGCTGCGCGTCATTGCCTGCTTCCGGCTCGACGCCATAGATCAGGCAGTTCGGCGCGAGCTCCTGCGTCGCGATGGCGCAGCCGGCGAGCAGGCCGCCGCCGCCGACGCAGACGAACAGGAAGTCGAGCGGCCCTGTTTCTTCCAGCAATTCCCTGGCCACGGTACCTTGCCCGGCGATCACGTCGGCATTGTCGAAGGGCACCACCAGGGTCGCGCCGCGCTCGGCGACGATGCGTCGCGCGATCGATTCGCGATCCTCGCGCTCGCGCTCGTAGGTAATGACCTCCGCGCCGTACCCTTCGGTTGCCGCCCGCTTGACCGGCGGTGCATCGCGCGGCATGACGATGGTCGCGCTCATCCCCAGCAACCGGGCGGCCAGGGCTACGGCCTGGGCGTGGTTACCGGAGGAGAAGGCCACGGCTCCGCCGGATTTCTGCTCGGCGGTGAAGCGACTCAGCGTGTTGTAGGCACCGCGGAACTTGAACGCGCCGGCGCGCTGGAAGTTCTCGCACTTGAAGTAGACGCGGGCACCGAGGCGCTCGTCGACCTGGCGCGAGGTGAGCACCGGCGTGCGCAGTGCGACGCCGGCGAGGCGTCGGGCGGCCTCGGCTACGTTGGCATAGGTAATTTCGGGCACGAACGGCTAGCTTAGCAATCTCCGCGACAGGCCGGCCAGCGCGACCACCACGATTACGGCGGCCAGGTGCGAGGCGAGATCGACCACGGTCGTGTCGAAGGGATGGAAGAACTGCAGCACGAAGGCGGCCAGCGCGGCCACTCCGAGCGCGGCGCTGAGCGCCACGGGGAGCGGCTCCAGCGGGCGGGCGCGCCGCAGCACTGCGTACAGCAGCAAGGCGAGCGGTGCGCTGACGAGCACGATGAAGATGAAGCAGTGGCTGCTTTCCCCGAGCCGGTGCCCCGCGGGTCCGAGCCCACCGCCGTACTGAAGGCAACCCAGGCCACTGGTGGCAATCCAGAGCAGGAGCGGCGGGATGGGCGCGTAGCGCCACAGGCTCGTGCGGTCAGGCAGGCTGAGGTAGAAGGCCGCGAGCACGGCGGTGATGCCCGTGAGCAGCGTGGCGGCGCACTCAAGGGCCAGGCGAGGATCGGCGGTGCGCGCGGAGATGATGGCGAAATCAGCCCAACGCGACACCCCGGCGCCGATGACCAGCGTCACTGTGCCCAGCCACAGCAGGGCACGCAGCACCGGCGGGCGCAGCGGGCGCACCGGCGCCAGGCCCTGGCTCAAGGTGCCGATCAGCTCGTCTGTCGTTCGCTCACTCATCGCGTCGGCAACTAATCCTTTTCCGCCTTGTCCACAGTACCCACCAGGGCGCGCAAGGCCTTGACCGCGCGATGCACGTTCACCTTCAAAGCCCCCACCGATTGGCCCGATTCGCTGGCGGCCTGGGCCAGCGACAGCCCGCGAATCTTGACCGCCTCGAGGGCCAGCCGCTGGCGCTCCGGGAGCGCCGCCAGCAGCGGCTCGATGGCCTCCGCGGCCTGCAGTGCTCCCGACTCATTGTTCGCCGCAGGAGCGGCAAAGGTTTCAAGCATTCCCTCGTCGCTGACTTCGTGGCGGGCGATACGCGAGTCGCGCCGGATGCGATCGATCCCGCGCCGGGCGGTGATGGCCGCCAGCCAGGGGCTGAAGGGGCGGTGCGGGTCCCAGGTGTGCCGGATCCGGTGCACGGTCAGCAGCACGTCCTGCACCACGTCCTCGGCCAGTTGCGGATTGCGGCAATACCGCCGCGTCAGGTTTCTTATGAACGGCGTGATGCCGTGCAGCAGCTGCTCATAACACAGCGCGTCACCCTGCTGGGCGGCGCGCATCAAGCGCGCCCATGCCGCCTCCTGACTGCGGGATTGGGTTTCGGAGGTCACGGGGCCGATGATGTTGTAACCTTCGACTTACTGCAACGATATAGGGGTAGCCGCGGCCAGGCGGGAAGTTCAGCTCGGCGCCGCGGAGAACATTCAAGCAACCAACCAACGGAGTACGACAAATGTCAGCGACTGGATTGAAGAGCCTCACTGTTTCCGCGATGTTCGGCGTGGCTGCACTGGCGATGGCCAGCACGGCAGCTTTTGCCGACGACGCCAAGAAGATGGACAAGCCCGCAATGGAAAAGTGTTTTGGTGTAGCCAAGGCGGGCAAGAATGACTGCGCGGCAGGCACGCATTCCTGTGCCGGGCAGGCGACCAAGGACATGGACAAGGCCTCGTTTGTCTCGCTTCCGGCCGGCGTGTGCGGCAAGCTCGCGGGTGGCAGTCTGACGAAGATGTAATGAGCGAGAGCTCTGCAGCGAACCCGATCCCGGCGCAGGCCGGGATCGGGTTGCGGATGCCGCACCACGAGCAGGTGCTGGCGACACGCCCCGAGGTCGCGTGGTTTGAAGTTCATCCCGAGAACTTCATGGCCAACGAAGTCGCGCTCGCCGAACTGGAGCAGGTGCGCGCAAGCTATCCGCTCTCGCTGCACGCAGTTGGTCTCTCGCTGGGTTCCG
>JANXYA010000239.1 GCA_025350345.1 Gammaproteobacteria bacterium | reverse complement strand
TTTTGACCCTTACACCCTTAGCAGGGGTGCGCCTTCGACCACTCGGCCATCTCTCCGTCGGTGCCTGAAAGCCAAAGGGAATCAACAGTTTAAAGTGATCGAAGCCCCCCGCGCAGGCAGGGGCGCCATGATACTGATGGGTCGCGGTCAGGTAAAGGCAGAGGATCAGCTAGTGACCGATCACCTCGGCTCCTGTGGCCTCCGGCTCCTCGCCACTCGCCGCAGCAGCCGCTTCCTGCTTGAGGCGCTCGACGACCTCCTCGCGCAGCACCGAGATGGTGTCGGGCGCATCGATCCCCAGGCGCACCTGGTCGCCCTTCACGCGCAGGATCGTGACCGAGACATCATCGCCAATCTTCAGGCTGTCGCCGACTCGCCGGGTAAGAATGAGCATGGTGCCACCTCTCAATCGCAGCCTAGTCGCTGCGGATGGAACAATTGTCACGGTTTGAGCCGCGCACGCACCTGCGGCAGGACACTGGCCAGGGCCGCATCGAGCGCCGCCGGATTGTTGCCGCCCGCCTGCGCGAAGTCTGGCCGCCCGCCACCCTTGCCGCCCACCTGCGCGGCGATTGCACCGACCAGCTCGCCGGCCTTGATGGCACCGACGCGATCGGCCGTCACGCCGGCCACCAGTACCACCTTGGTCGGGGACTCAACCGCCGCCAGCACGATGATCGCCGAGCCCAGGCGACTCTTGAGCTGATCGACCGCGCTGCGGAGCGAGCCCCCATCGGCCCCGTCGACGCGTGCGGCGATGACCTTGGTGCCGAGCACATCGATCGCGCTGGAGGCCAGGTCACCGCCCTGCCCCGAGGCCAGCTTTTCTTTGAGCGAGCGGATCTCGCGCTCCTGCGTGCGGCTGCGCTCGAGCGTTTCGCGCAGCTTGTCGGCGAGCTCATCGCGCGATCCGCGCAGGAGCGTGCCGAGCTCGCGCAGCACGGCTTCACTGCGCGCAATGGCATCGAGCGCCCCCTGTCCGGTGAGCGCCTCGATGCGCCGGACCCCGGCGGCGACGCCGGATTCGCTGACAATGTGGAACAGCCCGATGTCCCCGGCTCGATTGACGTGCGTGCCGCCGCACAGCTCGGTGGAGAAATCCCCGAACGCCAGCACGCGCACCTCGCGCTCATACTTCTCGCCGAACAGGGCCATCGCACCCGCCGCGACGGCCTGCTCGTAATCCATCACCCGGGTGCGCGCCTCGAGGTTGGCACGGATCTGATCGTTCACCAGCCGTTCGATGCGCCCGAGTTCCTCGGCGCTCACCGGCTGGGAGTGCGAGAAATCGAAGCGCAGCCGGTCGGGCGCCACGAGCGAGCCTTTCTGCGTCACGTGCGTGCCCAGCACCTGGCGAAGCGCGGCGTGCAGCAGGTGCGTCGCGGAATGGTTGAGCCGGATCGCGGCGCGCCGCTCCCGATCCACGCGCGTACTCACCGCATCGCCCACTCCAAGCGCTGCACCCTTCAGCGTCCCGATATGAATGATGGCGCTGCCGAGCTTCTGCGTGTCGGTGACGGTGAAGGAAGCGCCGGCGGAGCCAGTGCCCTTCCTTTCCACTTGGATCAGGCCGGTATCGCCGACCTGCCCGCCCGCCTCGGCGTAGAAGGGCGTGCGTGCCAGCACGACTTCGCCGCTCTCGCCGGGCTCCAGGCTCTCGACCCGCGCGCCATTGCGTCGCA
This sequence comes from Gammaproteobacteria bacterium, assembly GCA_025350345.1. Taxonomy (GTDB): domain Bacteria; phylum Pseudomonadota; class Gammaproteobacteria; order Steroidobacterales; family Steroidobacteraceae; genus FEN-1191. The sequence goes on along the minus strand of JANXYA010000239.1, from coordinate 13,614 downwards.
GCGCGATGACGGTACTGTCCGAGCCCAGCGTGTCGTAGCCGATGAACTCCGTGCGCGCCTCGATCGCCTCGCCGCCACGCAGATCGACTCCGAACTTGCTCGCGGCACGCGCGCGTTCGCGCTGCAGCTCCATCTCGCGCTCGTAGCCCTCCAGGTCGACGCTCAGCCCACGCTCGCGGGCGATATCGGCCGTGAGGTCGGGCGGGAAGCCGTAGGTGTCGTGCAGCAGGAACAGGAGCGAGCCGGGCACGATGCCACCGCCCTGCCCGGCCATGCGCGTCTCGAACTGCGCCATGCCCGACACCAGCGTCTCGGCGAAGCGTTCTTCCTCCGCGCGCAACACCCGTGCGATCTGCTCTACGCGCTGCGGCAGCTCGGGGTAGGCCTCGCCCATCACGCGCGCCAGCACCGGCACCAGCTTGTAGAAAAACACCTCGGACTGGCCCAGCTTGTAGCCGTGGCGGACGGCGCGGCGCAGGATCCGGCGCAGCACATAGCCGCGCCCTTCGTTGGAGGGCACCACGCCGTCGCTGACGAGAAAGCCGCAGGCGCGGATGTGATCGGCGATCACGCGCAGCGAGGGCGAGGACAGATCGCTCGTGCCGGTGACCTGGGCGGCCGCCTGGATCAGGTCGCGGAACAGGTCGATGTCGTAGTTCGAATGCACGCCCTGCAGCACCGCGGCGAGGCGCTCGAGTCCGGCGCCGGTGTCGACCGAGGGTTTCGGGAGCGGTGTGAGCTTCCCGTCGGCCGAGCGATCGTACTGCGTGAAGACGAGGTTCCAGATCTCGACGTAGCGATCACCCTCTTCCTCGGCCGAGCCGGGTGGGCCGCCGGCGATACCTGGCCCATGGTCGTAGAAGATCTCCGAGCACGGCCCGCAGGGCCCGGTATCGCCCATGGCCCAGAAATTCGAGGCCTCGCCCATGCGCGTGATGCGCTCAGGGGCAACGCCCGCCGCCTTCACCCACAGCTCGGCGGCCTCGTCATCGTCGCGGTACACCGTGATGTACAGCCGCTCCGGATCGAGCCTGAACCTCTTCGTGATCAGTTCCCACGCAAACAGGATCGCCTCGCGCTTGAAGTAATCGCCGAAGGAAAAATTGCCCAGCATCTCGAAGAAGGTGTGGTGGCGCGCGGTATAGCCGACATTCTCCAGGTCGTTGTGCTTGCCGCCGGCGCGCACGCAGCGCTGGCTGCTCACCGCGCGCACGTACGCGCGCTTCTCCTTGCCCAGGAACAGGTCCTTGAAGGGCACCATGCCCGCGTTGGTGAACAGCAGCGTCGGATCGTTCCCGGGCACGAGCGAAGCGGAGGGCACGACGGTATGGCCGCGTTCACGGAAGAAATCGAGGAACGCGCGCCGTACGTCGGCCGCGCCCATGAAGGGCGGAGTCTGGGCTGTCATGAATCCGGATCGCAATCGGGCCCGAGGGCAGAGCGGATATGATCGTTGGAAAAGCCACGGTATTGCAAAAATCTCGCCTGCCGCCCTTTCTCGGCCCAGCTCGCCGGGGCCCTGGCGCCAAAGCGGCGGCGGCGCACCTGACGCGCGATCTCGGCCCAGTCGCTCACCGCGGCGAGCGCGGCATCGATCTGTGATGCACTCAGGCCAGCCTGGCGCAGATCGGCGCGGATGCGCGCCGGCCCCTGGCCGCGCGCGAGGCGATACTGGACGAAGTGTCCGGCGTAGCGCTCGTCATCGAGCAGCGCCCGCGTGCGCAGCTCCCCGATCAGGGCCTGGATCACCGGTGTCGCGAAACCGCGCTCGGCCAGCTTGGCGGCGAGCTCCCCGCCGGCGTAGTCGCGGCGCGCCAGCCAGCCCACGACCAGGCCCTCGGCGGCGGCAGCGTCCGACAGTTCCGCGGCGGGCAGGCGCTTAGGCGCTCTTTTCCTCAGGCTCGGCACGCAGCTTGACGGGCAGGAGTTTGGCGCGGATCTGCGCCTCGATATCGTTGGCGATGCTCTTGTTGGCCTGCAGGAACACGCGCGCGTTGTCCTTGCCCTGGCCGATCCGCTCGCCCTTGTAGCTGTACCAGGAGCCGGATTTCTCGATGATGCCGTGCATCGAACCGATCTCGATGAGCTCCCCTTCGTGCGAGATGCCCTGCCCGTACATGATCTCGAATTCGGTCTCGCGGAACGGCGGTGCCACCTTGTTCTTGACCACCTTGACGCGGGTCTGATTGCCGACGACCTCCTCGCCATTCTTGATCGCGCCGATCCGGCGGATGTCCAGGCGCACCGAGGCGTAGAACTTGAGCGCATTGCCGCCGGTGGTGGTCTCGGGTGAGCCGAACATGACGCCGATCTTCATGCGGATCTGGTTGATGAAGATGACGATGGCATTCGAGCGCTTGATGTTGCCGGTGAGCTTGCGCAGCGCCTGGCTCATGAGCCGCGCGTGCAATCCGACCTGCAGATCGCCCATCTCGCCCTCGATCTCGGCGCGCGGGGTGAGCGCGGCGACCGAGTCGATGACCACCAGGTCCACGCCGCCGGAGCGCACCAGCATGTCGGTGATCTCGAGCGCCTGCTCGCCGGTGTCGGGCTGGGAGACCAGCAGTTCCTGGATGTTGACGCCGAGCTTCTCGGCGTAGGCCGGGTCGAGCGCGTGCTCGGCATCGACGAAGGCCGCGGTGCCGCCCCTCTTTTGCACCTCGGCGACGAAGGCGAGCGTGAGCGTGGTCTTGCCCGAGGACTCAGGCCCGTAGATCTCGACCACGCGGCCGCGCGGCAGCCCACCGCAGCCGAGCGCGATGTCGAGGCCGAGGGAGCCGGAGGGCACCGCATCGATGTCCCAGATCGCCGGGGCATCACCCAGGCGCATGACCGAACCCTTGCCGAACTGCTTCTCGATCTGGCCGAGTGCAGCGGCAAGCGCCTTCTTGCGATTGTCTTCCATGCCGTGGAAATCCTCTGTGGGGGTACTGGGAATTATCCCATAACGGGCGAGCGGCGCGCGGGGTAAATCTCCCCGCTAGCACCCGAAACGCGCTGCGCTCCTAAAGCGCCACCGGTCCGGCCAGCGCGGCGGCGGTGATCAGCTGCAGCGCTTTATCGACGGCCGCAGCGCGCACCGCGGCGCGATCGCCGCTGAATTGTTCCTGCGAGACCTCGGCCCGCCCGCCCCGGCGCAGCACCGCGAAGTACACCAGCCCCACCGGCTTCTCGCGCGTGCCGCCATCGGGACCGGCAACGCCGCTGACGGCGAGGGCCAGATCGGCCCCGCTGGCGCGCAGGGCGCCGGCGGCCATCTGCTCAACGGCCGCCGCGCTGACGGCGCCCTGCCGGGCGAGGACCTGCCGCTCCACCCCCAGGTCCTGCGCCTTGGCCTCGTTGGAGTACGTGACATACCCTCGCTCGAACCAGTTCGAACTGCCCGGCACGTCGGTGAGCGCGCTCGCGACCCCGCCACCGGTGCAGGACTCGGCGGTGCTCACGCGCAGCCTCGCGGCGAGCAGTGCTCGGCCGGCCTGCTCAGCCAGTGTGCTCATGAAGACTCCCGCCAACAGGGCCCAACCCCCAAGGCGGAAACTATACGCCCAGGCACCCGCCGCACTGCAACATCAGCGGACTTTGGCGGCGCCCTGTGTATCATTCGCGGCCCATGGCCAGCAGCCCCGCTCCCGTGTTCGCCGCGCACACGCCCGTGATGCAGCAGTACCTGCGCATCAAGGCGCAGCACCCGGACATCCTGCTGTTCTACCGCATGGGGGACTTCTACGAGCTGTTCTACGAGGATGCCCGCCGGGCAGCGGCCCTGCTGGACATCGCGCTCACCACGCGCGGGCAATCGGCGGGCGAGCCGATCCCGATGGCCGGTGTTCCGGTGCACAGCGCCGAGTCCTACCTGGCCCGCCTGGTGCGGCGCGGCCAGTCGGTGGCGATCTGCGAGCAGATGGGCGACCCCGCCAAGTCCAAGGGCCCCATCGAGCGCCAGGTGGTGCGGGTCATCACCCCTGGCACGGTCACCGAGGAGGCGCTGCTCGAGCGGGGCCGGGCGACCCTGCTCGCCGCGCTGCTGCGCGACGGGGAGCGCTTTGGCCTCGCGTGGCTGGAACTGAGCTCCGGGCGCTTCACCATCCTCGAATCCCGCGGGCCGGCCACGCTCGCCGCCGAGCTGGAACGATTGCGGCCCGCCGAGCTGCTGCTGCGCGAGGACCAGGCGGGTGCGGCTCCCCCCGTTCCCGACACGACCGTGCGCCGGGAGCGTGCCGCCTGGCATTTTGAGCTCGCGGCCGCCTCGCGCCTGCTCACCGACCAGCTCGGCACGATCGACCTGCGCGGGTTCGGCGCCGATGAGATGCCGCTCGCGATCGGCGCCGCGGGCGCGCTGCTCCAGTATGTGCGCGACACCCAGCGCACCGCCCTGCCGCACATCCGCGCCCTTGAGGTCGAGGAACTGGGCGACGCGTTGGGGATGGACGCGGCCACGCGCCGGAATCTCGAGCTCGATTCGAGCCTCAGCGGCAACCCGGGCGCAACGCTCCTCGCCGTGCTCGACACGACGGTCACGGGCATGGGCGCGCGCGCCCTGCGACGGTGGCTCGGCCGTCCCATCACCAATCGCGCCGCCCTGCGCCAGCGCTATCACGCCGTGGGCGCGCTGGGCGCGGCGCACGCCCACGCCCCGCTCCAGGCCCGCTTGCGCGCGGTGGGCGATCTGGAACGGATCCTCGCGCGCATCGCCCTGCGCAGCGCCCGGCCGCGCGACCTGACCCAGCTGCGCGCGGCGCTGGCCGAGCTCCCGGCCCTGCGCAGCGCGCTGGCCACCATCGATTCACCGCTCCTGGCCACCATCCACCGGGCCAGCGCCGATCATGGCGCCGAGCGCGAGCTGCTCGTGGCGGCCATCGCGCCCGAACCCTCCGCATTCCTGCGCGATGGCGAGGTGATCGCGCCCGGCTACGATGCCGAGCTCGACGAGCTGCGCCGCATCGCCACGCACACCGATGATTTCCTGCTCGAGCTCGAGCAGCGCGAGAGGGCGCGCACCGGACTGGCGGGCCTGAAGCTCGGCTTCAACCGGGTGCAGGGGTTCTTCATCGAGATTCCCCGCGCCCAGGCCGTGCGCGTGCCCGCCGATTACCTGCGGCGCCAGACGGTGAAGTCCGCCGAGCGCTTCATCACCCCGGAGCTCAAGGGGTTCGAGGACAAGGTGCTCGGCGCCCGCGAGCGCTCCCTGGCGCGCGAGAAACAGTTGTACGAGGAGTTGCTGGCCCGCCTGATCGAGTCCTTGGGCGAACTGCAGGCCACCGCCACGGCGCTCGCCGAGCTCGATGCGCTCGCCGCGCTGGCCGAGCGCGCCGTCACGCTCGATTGGTGCGCGCCCGAGCTGGTCGATGAGCCGCTGCTTAAGCTCGAGGGCGCGCGCCACCCCGTGGTCGAGCAGTTCAGCGCCACGCCCTTCGTGCCCAACGACCTGGACCTGCACGCGCGCCGGCGCATGCTGGTGATCACCGGCCCCAACATGGGCGGCAAGTCCACCTACATGCGGCAGGTCGCACTCATCGCGATCCTCGCGCACATGGGAAGCTACGTGCCCGCGCGCCGCGCGCGCCTGGGGCCGCTCGATCGCATCTACACACGGATCGGTGCCGGCGATGACCTCGCCGGCGGGCGCTCGACCTTCATGGTGGAGATGACCGAGACCGCCAATATCCTGCACAACGCCACGGCGCGGAGCCTGGTGCTCATGGACGAGATCGGCCGCGGCACCAGCACCTTCGACGGCCTGTCGCTCGCCTGGGCCGTGGCCCGGCAGCTGGCCACGGAGCTGCGCGCCTTCACGCTCTTCGCCACGCACTATTTCGAGCTCACGGCACTGGGCCTCGAGCTCGACAGTTGCGCCAATGTGCACCTGGATGCGACCGAGCACGGCGATGCGCTGGTGTTCCTGCACGCGGTGCGCGAGGGGCCGGCCAATCGCAGTTTCGGGCTGGCGGTCGCGCAGCTCGCCGGCGTGCCGCGTGAGGTCATCGCCCAGGCGCGCGCTTACCTGGCGCAGCTCGAGAGCACCCGCGATGGCGGCGCGCAGCACACCCCGCACCGGGGCGCGAATGGCCAGGGTGAGCTGCCGCTGCACCCCACTCCCGCGCCGGCACCGCCGGTGCCGCCGCCCACCGCCGTGGAACGGCGCCTGGCGGAGATCAATCCGGATGAGCTCAGCCCGCGCGGCGCACTGGAACTGCTGTACGAGCTCAAGCGCCTGCGCAAGGAGTGATTCAGCGGGTGAACACGGCGCCGTGGGGATAGCCCACGCCCTTCCAGCCATGCGGCCACTCGCGCTCGGCGAAGCTGAAGCCGGGCAGCCCGTCCGAATCACGAAAGGCTGTATCCACGCTGAGCGCACCTGTCTTCTGGTCCAGCAGCAGCAGGTACGTCCGATCGTCCGGGGTCTCGCCCGAGGTCGCCACGAGGCGCTGCGTCTGCGGGTCCCACGCCGTCCAGTGCGGACTGTAGGTATCGCTCAAGGATAGTCGCGACACTTCGCGCGGCTGGGCCGCATCGGCGATATCCAGCACGATGAACCCGTGCACGGCCGGCACGCTCTGCACGAGAAAGTGCCCGACGATGCTCGGTACCCCACACCAGTTGCCGGGAAAGGTGTAGACGAGCTTCGATGCCGGTTCGCTCTTTTCCACGCCGGTGATGCGCTCGATCCCGCAGCCGAGCGTCTGCACCAGGACGGATCCGTCCGGCCCCAGGCGCGGCTCCTCGGGACTGATCTGGGCGTAGCGATTCTCCCCGACATCGAAGTACGCCGTCCGCAGCAGCTTAAGATCCGACAGGCGCCACACCTGGTAGGTCACGCCGCTGAAGATATCCTCATCGTGCATGGAGGAGTTCGTGCTCACCACCCGATCGAGCCTGGGGAGCACCACGAGGCTGTAGGGCATCAGGAGCGCCGCGCCGAAGGCCGGATCCGCGCTGCTGGCCGAGCGCACCACCTTGCCGCTGTCGTCAATCTCCACCAGGCCGCCGCTCTTGCCGCTATGCCCTTCCGTACCGGCGTGGTGCACGTGCTGGAAGGTCGCGAGCACATGCCCGTTGGGCAGCCGCACGTAGGAATGCGGATGCATGTAGCCGGCCATGTCGGTGAACGAGGTCACCACCTTCGGGTGCAGCGGGTCGCGCACGTCGAAGATGAACGTCCGGCCGACGTCGTGATCGTTGGCGAAGAGCATGCCGCTCGCCGGCATCGTGTATTCGGTGTGATGCACACGCACCGATCGCTGGTCCGTCGCCAGGCTCGTCACGATGTGCCCGTAGGAGGCCGAGGTGGGGTCCGCGTCGATCACCGCGAGGAAATCGTTCCCCAGGTGGGCCTTGTCGCCCGCCCAGACCACCAGATAGTGACCGCCAGGCACCGTGCCCGGCGCGGAAGACAGTGCGGGAGCGCAGGCGGCGCAGAAGCCCAGGCCGAGCGCGAGGAGGGTACGTGTCATGGAGAGCTCCGCAGCGCCTAGGGGCCGAAGCGGCCGTTGTCGAAGAACTGACCGACTTCGTGCGCCACGCGCGCCGAGAGCAGCATGCCCGTGTGGCTCACCGGCAGGACGATGTGCGCCGTGGCGCCCGGCAGCAGGGTTTCGGAGACCGCCACCGTACCGTCATTCGGTTCAGTGAAGTCGGTCATCAATCGCGCGAGGCTGATCGGCTGGTTGCCGGCAATGATCCCGAGCTCCCGCTCCTGCGTCCAGCGGCGCTGGTGAGCGTGCAGCAGCTCCTCGCCCGCGGCGGGCCCGAGCATCGTGCGGCCGAAGCGAAAGCGCGTCAGGGAGTTCGCCGCGTGGCTCGGCTGGCAGGGCGTGCCCATGAGTACCGCGCGCCCCGGGGGTTGCTGCGGGTGGCGTTCCAGGCAGCGCAGGATGGCGATGCCGCCTAAGCTGTGGCCGAGCAGGTGCACCTGCGGCGCGAGCAGCGTGGCGATGTAGTCATTGAGCGCGTCGGCAATCTCGCCCATGGTGAGGAGCGTGGAGGCGTAGCCGAAGGCGTGCCACTCGTAACCGCGCTCCTTCTCCAGCCGGCGCCGCAGCAGGAAGGCCTCGTGACCCGAGAGCCACAAGCCGTGCACGTAGACAACGGCGGCGCTCATCAGGCCGGCGGCGGCTGGCGCAGTCGGATGTGCAGCTCGCGCAGCTGCTGCTCACTGACTTCAGTGGGCGCGTCGGTGAGCGGGCAGGCCGCGGTCTGCGTCTTGGGGAAGGCGATGACCTCGCGGATGCTGTCCGCGCCGGCCATCAGCATCGCCAGGCGATCGAGCCCGAAGGCGATGCCGCCGTGGGGCGGCGCGCCGTAGCGCAGCGCATCGAGCAGGAACCCGAACTTGAGCCGCGCCTCCTGTGGCCCGATCCCGAGCAGCTCGAACACCGCGGACTGCAGGTCCTCGCGAAAGATGCGCACCGATCCGCCGCCGACTTCCGAGCCGTTGAGCACCAGGTCGTAGGCCTGCGCGAGCGCGGCGCCCGGGTCGGCCTTGAGGGCGGCGGCATCGGGCACCTTCGGCGCGGTGAAGGGATGGTGCATGGCGACCCAGCGCTTCGCCTCCTCGTCACGACTGAACATCGGGAAATCCACGACCCACAGCGCCCGCCAGCCCGGGGCCACGAGCTTCAGGTCCTGGCCGATCTTCAGGCGCAGCGCACCGAGCGCGTCGTTGACCACCTTGGCGCGATCGGCGCCGAAGAACACCAGGTCGCCATCGACCGCACCGGTGCGCTCGAGGATCCCGGCCACCGCCCGGTCATCGAGGAATTTGACGATCGGGGACTGCAGGCCCTCGCGCCCGCGGGCCCGCTCGTTCACCTTCACATAGGCGAGGCCCCGGGCACCGTAGCGCGCCACGTAGGCGGTGTACTCATCGATCTGCGAGCGCGGCATCGCAGCGCCCGCCGGCACACGGAGCGCCGCCACGCGGCCCTCCCGATCGTTGGCCGGCCCGGCGAACACCTTGAAATCGCACCCCGCGACCAGGTCGGCGACATCGATGAGCTCGAGCGGGATACGCAGGTCCGGCTTGTCCGAGCCGTAGCGGCGCATCGCTTCCGCGTAGCTCAGGCGCGGGAAGGGATCGGGCAGTTCCTGCTGCAGCACCTCGCGGAACAGGTGCCGCACCAGTGAGCTCATCAGCGTGATGATCTCTTCCTGCGAGAGAAAACTGGTCTCGATGTCCAGTTGCGTGAAATCCGGCTGCCGGTCGGCGCGCAGGTCCTCGTCGCGAAAGCAGCGCACGATCTGGTAGTAGCGATCGAAGCCGCTGATCATCAGCAGCTGCTTGAACAGCTGCGGCGATTGCGGCAGGGCGAAGAACTTGCCCGGGTGGGTGCGGCTGGGCACGAGGTAGTCGCGCGCACCCTCCGGCGTCGCCTTGGTCAGCATCGGCGTCTCGATGTCGACGAACCCGCGCTCATCGAGGAAGCCGCGCATGGCGCGGGTGAGCGCGTGGCGCTGGCGCAGCCGCTGGCTCATGACCTCGCGGCGCAGGTCGATGTAGCGGTAACGGAGCCGCACCTCCTCGCTCACCTGCTCATCGAGCTGGAAGGGCAGCGGGTCGGAGCGATTGAGGATCTCCAGCGCCGTGGCGACGATCTCGACGCGCCCGGAGGCGAGGTTGGGGTTCACGGTACCTTCCGGCCGCTCGCGCACCGTGCCCGTGACGCGCACCACGAATTCATTGCGGAGTTTCTCGGCGTCGGCGAACACCGCCGGTGCGTCCGGATGGCACACGACCTGCACCAGGCCGGAGGAGTCGCGCAGGTCCACGAAGATCACGCCGCCGTGATCGCGCCGCCGGTGCACCCAGCCGGCCAGCGAGACGGTCTGGCCCAGCAGCGTTTCGTTCACTTTTCCGCAGTAGTGTGTGCGCATCATCAGCGTTTCGCGGTCTCGCTCCACAAGCAGGCAAGGCGCGCGATGTTAAGGGCAGGACCTTGAGGCACGCAACCACGCCCCGCAGCCGCCCGCGGCCACCTCAGGACACCAGCTCGTCCAGCTCGCCCAGCGCGGCATCGAGTGCCGCCAGGAGCCTCTCCAGGGCGCTTTCGCCCGTCTCGGGCGACAGCAGCATCATGTTGTGGAATGGGGTGAGCAGCACGCCCCGATTCAGCAGATACAGGTGCAGGGCCCGCTCCAGCTCGGGTGCCATCGCGGCGGCGGACTCGCGCCCATTGCGGGCCGGCTTCGCCCCGAAGCCGAGCTCGACGCGGGCACCGACGCGCTGCACGGTCCAGGGGAGCGCTCGTCGTTCGAGCTGGGCTCGGAGGCCCTGTTCGAGGCGCAGCGCCCGCGCTTCCATGTGCGCGTAGGCCGCGTCGGTCATGACCTCGCTCAGGGAGGCCTCGAGCGCCGCCACGGCGAGCAGATTGGCCGAGAGGGTGGTGCCGAGCCCGCTGTGGGCGTCCGCGCCACCCGGCGGCAGGGCCTCGATGCGCGCGCGCAGCTCTTCCGTGTAGCCGTAGACACCGCAGGGCATGCCGCCCGCGATCGCCTTGCCGCAGACCAGGACGTCGGGCTCGAGGCCGTCGCGCCGCGTGCAGCCACCCGGGCCGGCAGACAGGGTGTGCGTTTCATCGATGATCAGTACCGTCCCGTGCCGGCGCGTGAGCTGGCGCAACTGCGCATGGAACCCGCTCTCGGGCAGCACGAGGCCCATGTTGGTCATCGCCGGCTCGCACAGCACCGCGGCCACCCCGCCGTCGGCCAGCGCAGCGGCCAGCGCGGCGAGGTCGTTGAATTCCACCACCCGGGTGTGGGCGCTGACCTCGAAGGGCATGCCCCGCAGGCCGGCGCGCGGCTGCGCGCCGCGCTCCCCTAGGCGCACGTGGGTCTCATCGACCGCGCCGTGATAGCAGCCGTTGAACACCAGGATCTCGCTCCGGCCCGTGATGGCGCGCGCCCAGCGCAGCGCCTCGCGATTGGCATCGCTCGCGCCTAGTGTCAGCTGCCAGCACGGCAAGCCAAAGCGCGCGGCCAGCGCCGCGCCCACCGCAGCGACCCGCTCGCCCGGCAGCATGGCGGTGAGCCCCTGAGCGCCCTGCGCGGCGAGCGCACGTGCGATGGGTTCGGGGCTGTGGCCGAACATCGCACCGGTGTCCCCGAGGCAGAAATCATCGTAGCTGCGGCCATCGGCATCGATGAGCGTCGCGCCACGCGCCGAGCGCACGAACAGGGGGAACGGCAGCCCCCAGTCCCGCATCCACTGAAAGGGCACGCCCCCCTGCCAGTGCCGGGTGGACAGTTGCGCGAGCCGCGCGGACGCGGGGTGCGATTGCTGGTAGGTGCGGACCTCCCGCGCCGTGAGCGCCGCGATCGCCCGGGCCGGATACACCCCTTTGCGCTCAGTCCCGCGGGCCGGGCGAGGCGAGGGTTACGGCCGGATGCGCCGCGTGGGTCCCGGTGGCGGAATGGGAACCGGGGCCGACCACCCCGAGGGTCACGATCATCTTCATGGCGTTGTCGATGCTCATGTCCAGTTCGATGCACTTGGCGCGCGGCACGAAAATGATGAACCCTGAGGTGGGATTGGGCGTGGTGGGAATGAACACGCACACCTGCGGCTCGCCGAGCCGTTCACTGATCTCTTCCAGATGGTCGGTGGTCTGGAACCCCATGCTCCACAGGCCCACGCGCGGATATTCCACCAGCAGGACCTTCTTGAAGGAGCTGCCGGACTTGGAAAACACCGTCTCGGAGAAACTCTTGACGCCACTGTAGAGGGCGCGCACGAAGGGAATGCGCTCGAGCAGGTCCTCCCCGATCGCCACCAGGGCGCGGCCGATGAAGTTCGTCACCAGCAGGCCGGTCAGGAACACGATCAGCAGGCCCAGCAACGCCCCAAAGCCCGGCACGTGCAGCCCAAGCAGCGCATCGGGCCGCAGTGTGCGCGGCAGCACCAGCAGGGTCTGGTCCATCAGGTCCAGGATGAAGCGCACGACCAGCACCGTGACCAGCACCGGCACCCAGATCAGCAATCCGTTGATGAAATACAGGCGCAGCGCGCGCCCCAAGCGCGCCTCGGCCACCTGGCGCGCGCGATTCACCGTCGCCGGCCCTTGCGCGCCGCGCGCTTGGGCGCGCTCCTCGCCTTGCGCTTCGCTCCCGCCCTGGCGGGCGGTTTCGCCGCCGCCCTCACCGGACGCTTCTGATCGCGCCGCGAGGCCGTCCCGGACCCCGACCCACCGGACTTGTCGGCCTTGTCAGCCCTGTCAGCCTTATCGGCCTTGGCGCTCCCTGCGTCCGCCTTCGGCTTATCGGCATTGGCAGCGCCAGCACCTGTAGCGGCGTCCGCGGCACTCTTGCCCTCGGGCTTCACCGCGTCCTTCTCATCCGTCGCGGGCTTGGCCTCCTCGGGTTCCGCGCCAGCGAGGTTGCGCTTGTTGTCCTGGTCCGACTTGAAGTCCGTCTCGTACCAGCCCGATCCCTTGAGCCTGAAGACCGGCGCAGACATCAGGCGCTTGAAGCCCTTCTTCCCGCAGGACGGGCATTTCGCCAGCGGCTTGGCGCTGATCTTCTGGAGTACCTCGGCGTAGTACTTGCAGGCCGGGCACTCGTATTCGTAGAACGGCATGGCTTCCCTCTGCACCCAATTATATAGGGGCGGCCGGGCTGCAGTTGCGCTGAATGGGCCGCGCTGCCTGCGGCGATCAGCGTCCGCTCTTGGCGAAGGTCAGTTCACCCTTGGCGACGCCGACGCGAATCCGATCGCCCGGCAGGAAGCTGCCGGCGAGGATGCGCTGGGCCAGCGGATTCTCGATCTGCTGCTGGATGGCGCGCTTCAGCGGCCGTGCGCCATACACCGGGTCGAACCCCGCCTCCCCGAGCGAGTCGCGCGCGGCGTCATCGAGGGTGAGTTCCATGTCGCGCTCGTGCAGCCGGCGGCGCAGCAGCGCGAGCTGGATGTCGACGATGGCGCGGATCTGCTCGGTGCCCAGCGGGTGGAACACGACGATGTCGTCGATCCGGTTGATGAACTCGGGCTTGAAATTCTGCTGCACGATTTCCATCACCGCATTCTTCATGCGCTGGTAGTTGCCCTCGCCGGCGAGTTCGTGAATGACACTCGAGCCGAGGTTGGAGGTCATGATGATGACGGTATTGCGGAAATCCACCGTGCGCCCCTGCCCGTCGGTGAGCCGTCCGTCATCGAGCACCTGCAGCAGGACGTTGAACACGTCCGGATGTGCCTTCTCGACTTCATCGAGCAGGATCACGGCGTAGGGCCGGCGGCGCACGGCCTCGGTCAGGTACCCGCCCTCCTCGTAGCCGACGTATCCAGGCGGCGCGCCGATCAGGCGCGCGACCGAATGCTTCTCCATGAACTCGGACATGTCGATGCGCACCATCGCCTCTTCGGTATCGAACAGAAACTCCGCCAGCGCCTTGCACAGCTCGGTCTTGCCTACGCCCGTGGGCCCGAGGAACAGGAACGAGCCGTTCGGCCGCCGTGGATCGGCGAGCCCGGCGCGCGAGCGGCGAATGGCATTCGACACGATGTGCACGGCCTCTTCCTGGCCGACCACGCGCTTGGCGAGCGCCTCCTCCATGCGCAGGAGCTTTTCCTTTTCTCCCTCGAGCATCTTGGAGACCGGGATGCCGGTCCACTTCGAGACCACC
>JANXYA010000212.1 GCA_025350345.1 Gammaproteobacteria bacterium | reverse complement strand
GCTCGGCATCGGGCCAGAGCGTCTGCAGGTGGTGGCGCAACCACAGGCGCAGCTGCTCGTCCCGGCCGGCAATGAGAATCCGCGGCGTCACAGCCGCACTCGATGCCGAGGGGTGCTGGCGGGGGACTCTGGCAAGGCGGTCACTCGGCGGCGCGTGGCGGGCGCGTGCAGCCCGGAAGCCCGGACTTTACGATTTCTGGTATTGAGCGCGTTGGCGCGGGAGCCAATCTGTGATTCAAACGGTGAGCCTGGGGTGCGAACTGTGACGCGCATCACCCGCCGGCGGCCCGCCGCGTGGCGCGCTCGCCCGGCCCCGCCGGTCGCGTTTGCCGACGCTCCGGGCTAATCTGCGCCCATGACAGGTCCATTCGTGATCATCGGTGCCGGCCAGGCCGGCCTGCAGATCGCCGAATCGCTCCGGCACGAGAAATACGCCGGCCCGATCGTCATGCTTGGTGCCGAGGCGCACGCGCCGTACAACCGGCCGCCGCTGTCGAAGAAATGGTTGCTGGAGCGGCCGAGTCCGGCGACGCTCGCGATGCGCGGTGCCGAATTCTGGCAGCGACGGCAGATCGAGCTGCACCTGCGAACCCCCGTGACCCGCATCGATCGCGCCGCACGCACGGTGCAATGCGCCGACGGCCGGCGCTTTGCCTACGGGGGCCTGGCGCTCGCCACCGGTGCCAGGGTGCGCACGCTGGCAGTGCCGGGCGCTGACCTGAACCGGGTGCATGCGCTGCGCACCGTCGATGACGCCCAGCGGATCGGTGCGGCGCTGGACGAGTGCACAGCCCGGCACGCGCCGCTGGTGGTCATCGGCGGCGGCTTCATCGGCCTCGAGATCGCCGCCACGGCGCGGAAGATAGGGGTGGAAGTGACCGTGCTCGAGGGTCTGGGCCGGCTGATGTCGCGGGTGGTTGCCCCGATCGTGTCGGAGGCAGCAGCCGCATTGCATCGCCACCACGGCGTGCAGCTGGTGTTCGACGCGCGCGTCGAGGCGCTGCTGGGCAATCTGGGTGCGGTGCGCGCGGTGCGCATGGCCGGGGGCGAGCAGTACCAGTCAGGGTGCGTCGTGGTGGGCGTGGGCGTGGATCCGGACGATGCCCTGGCACGTGCCGCCGGGCTGGACTGCGATCGCGGCATCATCGTCGATGAATGCTCGCGGACTTCAGACCCGCTCGTGGTCGCGGCCGGCGATTGCTGCGCCCGCCGCCGTGGTGACGGCACGCTGGTGCGGCTCGAGTCGGTGCAGAACGCGATCGAACAGGGTCGGTCGGCGGCCGCCGCGCTGCTGGGCCAGGCACGGGCGTTCACGGCCGCGCCGTGGTTCTGGTCTGACCAGTTCGAGGTCAAGCTGCAGATGGTGGGCCTGAGCCAGGGGTACGATCAGGTCGTGACCCGCGGCGATGTGGCCGCACCGGCCTTCACGGCCTACTACTTTCGGGCCGGGCGGCTGATCGCCGTGGATTCGCTCAACCGCATTCCCGACCACATGCTGGCACGTAAGCTACTGGATGCCGGAGTGTCGCCGACGCCGGCGCAGGCCGCGGACGCGCTCTTCGATCTGCACGCCGTGCTGCCGCCGGCTCATTGACGGCCCAGCAGGAATTCCGTACCGCGATATTCCAGCACCACGCCCTCGCGCGTGATCTGCTTGACCAGCACGCCCTCGGGCGTCAGATCGCCTTCGCGCACCTTGTGCATATTGATGAACGCGTAGCGCTCGGCCGGACTGGCTGCGTAGACGTGCAGATCGAGGCGGAGCGGGGGCAGCGTGCCGGTCAATTCCGTGTAGTTATGCAGGTTGTCGGCGCCGCCGTTGTCCGGTGGCTGGCCGGCTGCGGGCGCCACGGCCGGTGCGCTGTCTGCGGGGTTTTCGGCTGCGACCAGCGCCGTCACCTGTGCATCGGTGCGGCTGGGTGCTGCCGGGCCATGGGAGTGCGCGCTGGCCGGCCCGGTGGCGTCGGGCACGGGAGTCGCGACGGCGCCGGCGCTTGGCGCTGCAGGGAAAGCGGGAACGGGAGCGGCAGCGGGAGCGGGAGCGGAAGTAGCGCTGGCGGGCGCGGGAACGCTGCGCGGCACGAGTGGGCGCCACGCCAACCACCCCAGAACCACGATGCACACGATCAGCACCAGGCCAAGCGCGGCGGCCCAAAGCGGCAGGCGGTGAGTCGGCCGCGCGATCGGCATCTCCAGCAGCGTCGGTCCGCTGAGCCGCTGGCGCTCAGCGTCGGATTTCTTCAAAGCATCAAGTATGAATGACATGGCTTAACCTGGGCGCGGGCCCGATGCGGGCGGTGGCGCTGCACTCAGCGTCTGCAGCACTGGCGAGCCGGGAGCGGCCAGTACCGCGTCCAGCTGCAGCTGGGTCTCGATGCCGACAATGCCATCA
>JANXYA010000167.1 GCA_025350345.1 Gammaproteobacteria bacterium | reverse complement strand
TGATGGCCGCCGCGAGTTGCGCGGCGGTGATCTTGTATCCCTGCTCTGGACCTGCGTAGGGCGTGACCGGCAGGCCATCGGCGAGCAGGGCCATGTCCGGATAGGACACCCAGTAGGGCGCCGGGACGATGACCTCATCGCCCGGATCCAGCAGCGCCATGCACAGATTGAAAATGCACTGCTTGGCGCCGGAGGACACGAGGATCTGATCGCGCTGGTACGCGATGCCATTGTCGCGCCGGAATTTCGCGATGATCGCGTCCTTGAGCTCCGGAATCCCATCCACATTGGTGTAGCGCGTGAAGCCGCTGTTGATGGCCTGCACACCGGCGGCGCCAATATGCGCCGGCGTATCGAAATCCGGCTCCCCGGCGCCCAGGCCGATGACATCCCGCCCTTCAGCCTTCAGGCGGTTGACCAGGGCCGTCACCGCCAGGGTAGAGGAGGGCTTGACGCGTTGGGCACGCCGGGAAACAGCAATGGTCACGAGATTCCTCTCAATAGCGAAGAGTGCGGGGAACCCCGCTATATTAGCCGAGCACCCGTGGAAACTCGACCCTTCGAACTCGTGTCCGACTACTCGCCGGCGGGCGACCAGCCGCAGGCCATCGCGCGCCTGACCGAAGGCCTGGAAGCGGGCCTTTCTCATCAGACGTTACTGGGTGTGACCGGCAGTGGAAAAACCTACTCCGTCGCTCACGTCATTGCCAACGTGCAGCGCCCGACGCTGGTCCTGGCGCACAACAAAACGTTGGCGGCGCAGCTGTACGGCGAGTTTCGCGAGCTCTTTCCGCACAACGCGGTGGAGTACTTCGTCTCCTACTACGACTACTACCAGCCGGAGGCCTATGTGCCTTCGAGCGACACCTACATCGCCAAGGACGCCTCGACCAACGAGCATATCGAGCAGATGCGGCTCTCGGCCACCAAGGCGCTGCTCGAGCGCAGTGACGCGATCATCGTCGCCACGGTCTCGTGCATCTACGGGTTGGGCGACCCGCAGGCCTACCTGGCGATGGTGCTGCACCTGGTGCGCGGCGAGCGTATCGACCAGCGACGGCTCCTGCGGCGCCTCGCCGAGATGCAGTACACGCGCAACGACCTGGAGCTGCAGCCGGGCACTTTCCGCGTGCGCGGGGATATCATTGACATCTTCCCCGCCGAATCGGCGCGCGATGCGGTGCGCGTCGAACTGCTGGATGACACGATCGAGAATCTCGCTTTGCTCGATCCACTGCTGGGCAAGGTTTTGGCGCGCGTCCCGCGCTACACCGTCTATCCGGGCACGCATTACGTTACGCCACGCGACCGGCTGGTCAACGCGCTCGAGCTGATCCGCCAGGAGATGCGCGAGCGCACCGCGCTCCTGCTCGCCAACAACAAGCTCGTGGAGGCGCAGCGCCTGGAGCAGCGCACGCAATTCGATCTGGAGATGATCCGCGAGGTCGGGTACTGCCCGGGCATCGAGAATTATTCACGCTACCTGTCGGGCCGGGAACCGGGCGAGCCGCCGCCGTGCCTGTTTGACTACCTCCCCTCCAACGCCCTGCTGGTGGTTGATGAGAGTCACCAGTCCGTCCCGCAACTCGGGGCGATGTACCGCGGCGATCGCTCGCGCAAGGAGACCCTGGTCGAATACGGCTTCCGCCTGCCGTCCGCACTGGACAACCGGCCGCTGAAGTTCGAAGAATGGGAGCGGCTCGCCCCGCAGATCATCTTCGTATCGGCCACGCCGGGCCCCTACGAATACCGGCTGAGCGGACAGGTGGTCGAGCAGGTGGTACGGCCGACAGGGCTCCTTGATCCGCGCGTCGAGGTGCGGCCGGCGAGCAGCCAGATCGATGACGTGCTCGGGGAGATCGGGCACTGCGTGGCCGCGCGCGAGCGGGTGCTGATCACGACCCTGACCAAGCGCATGGCCGAGGACCTGACGGAGTACCTCGCCGAGCACAGGGTCCGTGTGCGCTACCTGCACGCAGATATCGAAACCGTGGAGCGGGTGGAGATCATCCGCGACCTGCGGCTGGGAAAATTCGATGTGATTGTCGGCATCAATCTGCTGCGCGAGGGCCTCGATATGCCGGAGGTCTCGCTGGTCGCGATCCTGGATGCCGACAAGGAAGGTTTTCTGCGCTCCGAAGGGTCGCTGATACAGACGATCGGCCGGGCGGCGCGCAACGTCAACGGCAAGGCGATCTTGTACGCTGACCGTCGCACTGGATCGATCGAGCGAGCATTGGCCGAAACCGACCGCCGCCGGAACAAGCAGATCGAGTTCAATACTGAACATGGGATCACGCCGCGCAGCATCGTCAAGAGCGTGACTGACGTGATGGAGGGGGCGCGCAGCGCCGGTCTGGAGGCGGGCAGAGCGGCCGACCAGGATTCGCCGGCGATGGCGCCCGAGCAGGCCGTTAAACGCTTGAAGAAGCTGGAGGCGGAAATGTTCAAGCTGGCCCGGAATCTGGAATTCGAGCAAG
>JANXYA010000148.1 GCA_025350345.1 Gammaproteobacteria bacterium | reverse complement strand
CAGCGGCAGGACAGCGCCTGGCGCCGCTGGGCGTCGCGCTTCATCAACATGCTGCGCGAGCGCACCACGCGCATCCGCATCACCGATCACGGCTGCATGTTCCGCGGCTACGCGCGCAGCATCGTCAATGCGATCAACCAGTGCACGGAGAACAACACCTTCGTGCCGGCACTCGCCTACACCTTCTCGGGCTGGCCGACCGAGATCGAGGTGCGCCACGAGGAGCGGAGTGTCGGGGAGTCGAAGTATTCCATGTACCAGCTGCTCAAGCTGAATTTTGACCTGATGACCGGCTTCTCGATCGTGCCGATGCAGATCTTCTCGGCGCTGGGCTTCGCGGTGTCCGTGTTGTCCGTGCTGTTCGGCTTGGCACTGGTCGTGCGCCGCCTGGTCTACGGGGCCGACCCGGCCGAGCAGGGGCTGTTCACGCTGTTCGCCGTTGCCTTCCTGCTGATCGGGGTCACGCTCTTCGGACTGGGATTGCTGGGCGAATACATCGGCCGCATCTACGAGGAAGTACGCCGGCGGCCGCGTTTCATCGTCGAGGCGGTGCTCGAACAGCAGCCAGACTCCTCGTGACGCGCGCGGTCGTCTTCGCGTACCACGACGTGGGTGTGCGATGCCTGCGCGTGCTGCTGGCGCAGGGCGTCGAGGTGCCGCTGGTGGTCACGCACGAGGACGCGGCCGGCGAGGATATCTGGTTCGACAGCGTCGCCCGTCATGCGCGCTGGCATGGGCTGCAGGTGGTCACGCCCGCGGATCCCAATACCCCCGAATTCCGCGCGCGCGTCGCCGCGGCCCGGCCGGATTTCCTGTTCTCCTTCTATTACCGCGCGCTGCTTAGGCCTGAACTGCTGGCGCTGGCGCCGCGTGGCGCCTACAACATGCACGGCTCGCTGCTGCCGAAGTATCGCGGCCGGGTGCCGGTCAACTGGGCGGTGCTGCACGGGGAGAGCAGGACGGGCGCGACGCTGCACGCCATGACGGCCAGGCCCGATGCCGGCGCCATCGTCGCGGCACGGGAGGTGCCGATCCTGCCGGATGACACGGCAATCGAAGTGTTCCGCAAGGTATGCGTGGCCGCGGAACTGACCCTGCATGGCGCGCTGCCCGGGCTTCTGGCCGGCACCGCAGTTCTGCAGCCACAGGATCCCGCCCAGGCCAGCTATTTTGGGCGGCGCACCCGCGCCGACGGCGCGATAGACTGGCGCCTGGGGGTCAGTGCCGTGCACAATCTCGTGCGCGCCGTGGCGCCGCCGTATCCAGGGGCCTACGCGCAGGCGGGCGGTCTCGCGCTGCGGGTGCTGCGCTCGCTCATCGCCGACGGCCCGCGCGCCGCGAGCCCTGAGCTGCGCTGGGTCGAGGGTGAGTTGCGGGCGCTGTGTCCTGACGGAGCGTTGCGACTGCTCGAGTTCGAGCTGGACGGCACCCTGCGCGACCCGGCAGCGTTTCGCGCCCGATTTGGCCTGGAGGCACTGCCGCTCGCGGGCGGACAGCCATAATGATTCAAGCATCGATGGACAAGCCATGACTACCAAAGTACTGATCCTGGGCGTGAACGGCTTCATCGGCCATCACCTCTCGGCGCGCATCCTCAAGGACACGGACTGGAGCGTGTTCGGCATGGACATGAACTCCGAGCGCATCGAGCCACTCCTGGCCAATCCGCGCATGAAGTTCTTCGAGGGCGACATCACGATCAACAAGGAGTGGATCGAGTACCACATCCGCAAGTGCGACGTGGTGCTGCCGCTGGTGGCGATTGCGACGCCGGCCACCTACGTCAAGGAGCCGCTGCGGGTGTTCGAGCTCGACTTCGAGGCCAACCTGCCGATCATCCGCCAGTGCGTGCGGCACGGTAAGCGCGTGCTGTTCCCCTCGACCTCCGAGGTCTACGGCATGTGCCGGGACAGTGCCTTCGATCCGGCCAGTTCCGAGCTGGTGTACGGGCCGATCGAGAAGCAGCGCTGGATCTACGCCTGCTCCAAGCAATTGATGGACCGCGTCATCTACGCCTACGGCTCCGAGGGCAAGCTGGATTACACGCTATTCCGGCCCTTCAACTGGGTCGGCGCGGGCCTGGACAACCTGCACTCCGCCAAGGAAGGGAGCTCGCGCGTCATTACCCA
>JANXYA010000144.1 GCA_025350345.1 Gammaproteobacteria bacterium | reverse complement strand
TGACGAGCTGCGCGACCACCGGGATACCCGCGAGCGTGCCGACCCGATCGGTCGAGGTCAGCAGGCGATCGCGGAAGGAGTTCTCCCCCTTGCGGGCCCTGACGGCCTTGGCGCGCAGCATCAGGTGCGGAAAGTCCAGATTCCAGGGGTGCGGTGGCACGTAGGGACACTTGGTCATGTAGCACATGTCACACAGGTAACAGTGATCGACGACCTTCCAGTACACGCGCTTGTCGACGCCATCGAGCTCACCGCTGGGCGAGGCATCGATGGCATCGAACATCGTCGGAAAAGCCTGGCACAGGCTAAAACAGCGCCGGCAGCCGTGGCAGATATCGAACACGCGCTCGATTTCCTGCTCGAGCGCGTGCTCGTCATAGAACGAGGGGTCGCGCCAGTTCAGCGGATGGCGGGTCGGGGCCTCCAGATTGCCTTCCCGTTTGGTCAAAGCGTATCGAGCGCCTTCTGAAAGCGATTGGCGTGCGAGCGCTCGGCCTTGGCCAGCGTCTCGAACCAGTCGGCAATCTCGGTGAACCCTTCAGCGCGGGCCGCCTTGGCCATGCCCGGATACATATCCGAGTATTCGTGGGTTTCACCCGCGATGGCTGATTTCAGGTTCGCCTTGGTCTCCCCGATCGGCAATCCCGTGGCCGGATCGCCCACCGCTTCCAGGTACTCGAGGTGGCCATGGGCGTGGCCCGTTTCACCCTCGGCGGTCGAGCGGAACACCGCCGACACATCGTTGTAGCCTTCGACGTCGGCCTTGCCCGCGAAATACAGGTAGCGGCGATTGGCCTGCGATTCTCCGGCAAACGCGTCCTTCAGATTCTTTTCGGTCTTGGTACCCTTCAGATTCATGGTCTGCTCCTGGCCCCGATTTGATTTAGACTCAGTCTAAGCAGATCGGACTCTACGTCCTTCCCCCGCGGCTCGTCAACCGCGTTGACCGCCGCGACCGCCACTAATAGGGTGCGCTGTCCAGGGCATGAGCAGAGGCGAATGTGGCCAAACCCAAGGAACCCGGCTTTGAAGCCACGATCGCTGAGCTCGAGGCGCTGGTCGCACGCATGGAGGCAGGCGACCTGCCGCTCGATGAGGCCCTGCGCAGCTTTGAGCGCGGTATCCAGCTGACACGCGAGTGCCAGGCCGCACTGCAGGCGGCGCAGCAGCGGGTGCAGATCCTGACGCAGCGGCCCGGCGGGCCCAGCGTCGAGGAGTTCAGCGCGGAAAATGCAGCCGATGAGCCCGCTGCCGCCCCTTAAGGCGCGCGCCGGCCTGGATGAGCACGGATTCCAGGAACAGCTGCGCATCGCGCAAGCCCGCATCGAGCGCGTCCTCGAGGACGCGCTCGCCACGCGCGACAGTGCCGCGCCGCGACTGCACGCGGCCATGCGCTATGGCGTGCTGGACGGCGGCAAGCGGCTGCGCCCGCTGCTGGTCTACATCACCGGGTCGGCCCTGGGCGCCCCGCTGGATAGTCTCGACGCTCCGGCCGCGGCGGTGGAGCTCATTCACGCCTACAGCCTGATCCATGACGACCTGCCGGCCATGGACGACGACGATCTGCGTCGCGGCCGTCCGAGCTGCCACCGCGCCTTCGATGAGGGCACGGCGATCCTGGCCGGCGATGCCCTGCAGGCACTGGCCTTCACCGTGCTCGCGCGCGGGACATCCCGGCTCCCCGAGGGCACCCGGCTCCAGATGCTGGGCGTCCTGGCCGAGGCCATCGGCACCGAAGGCATGGCCGGCGGCCAGGCCATGGACCTCGATGCCGCCGGCCACGCCGGTGACCCTGCCAGCCTCGAGCAGATGCACCGTCGCAAGACCGGTGCCCTGATCCGCGCCAGCGTGCAGCTCGGCGCGCTGGCGGCCGGCGCCGTCAGCGTGGAAGTCCGCCGTGCCCTGGGCGAGTACGGCGCCGAGATCGGCCTGGCCTTCCAGATCCAGGACGACATCCTCGATGTCACCGGTGAGACCACCGTGCTGGGCAAGCGCACCGGCGCCGACGCCGCCCACGGCAAGCCCAACTACCCCAGCGTATTCGGGCTCGAGCGCTCGCGCGCCCTGGCCCTCGAGCATCGCGACCGGGCGCTGGGGGCACTCACCGGCATGGGAACGGCCACGACTGCGCTGCGCGCCCTCGCGCACTATGTCGTGGACCGCGTTCACTAGCCCCTGCAGTAGACTGCACCATGGCCGACCCGCAAGAACCCTTCAGCCTGCTGCGTACGATCGCAACGCCCGCGGAGCTGCGCGCGCTGCCGGAGGAGCAGCTCAAGGGGCTGGCCGATGAACTGCGCCAGTTCCTGATCCAGACCGTCAGCACGCGTGGTGGCCATTTTGCCGCGGGCTTGGGCACGATCGAGCTGACGATCGCCCTGCACTACGTGTT
>JANXYA010000120.1 GCA_025350345.1 Gammaproteobacteria bacterium | reverse complement strand
GGTGTACTTCTGTGATCCGCAAAACCCGTGGCAACGCGGATCCAATGAAAACACCAATGGGTTGTTGAGACAGTACTTTCCAAAAGGCACTGACCTGTCCCTTCACTCGCAAGCCAAACTGAATGCCGTCGCGCGGCAACTTAACGAACGGCCACGAAAGACGCTAGACTTCGAAACGCCCGCTCAGCGATTTAGCCAGTGTGTTGCGTCGAGCGGTTGAATCCGCAGCCGAAAGCCGCCATTGGGGTGAGCAATGCGGTCAGCACGCGAGGAAGTGCGCCAGCTCGCGGGCAGGCGGGGCTGATGAGGGTACGATTGCGGGTACGCCGGTGCCGTGCCCGGCCGTCATTTCCAGATAAATTAACTGCTTACCCCGCCCAATGTGGCGCCTATCTCCGCACCACCAAAACAGAATGAACAGTCGGTACATCAGATCACCGTTACCGCGCCGCCATAGACCGCGAGCGCCCGGTCCGCAGTGATCAGGCGCAGCGGCTCTGTGAAGGCCTGTGCGAGCAGCAGGCGATCGAAAGGGTCCGTGTGATGCATAGGCAGCTTCGCCACGGCGGCTGCGTGGCGAGCGGTCACAGGCAGCTCCTGGAAGCCGCTCGCCTCGATGGCAAGGGCAAGTGCGTCGGGATCGCCCTCGATCTTGCCTAGCCGTGCCTTAATGGCAATTTCCCAGATCGAGGCGGCGGAGACATACACGATTTGGGCGCTGGCCAGGTAGTCGCGAACGCCGTTCTTGAGCTGGCGACTCGCGGTGACCGACCACAGGTAGACATGCGTGTCGAGGAGGAGGCGCATGGTCAGCCCTCGAATTTCGCCAGCACCTCTTCGGGCAGTGGAGCATCAAAGTCCCTGGCAACCTTGACCTTGCCCTTCAGCAGGCCGAATCGCAGGGGCCGCTTCGAGGTACCAAGGCTCGTCAATCGCGCCACCGGCCTACCGCCCCGCGCAATGATGACGTCCTTCCCGGCCGCCGCCTGGTCCACCAGCCTGGAAAGCTGCGTCTTGGCGTCGTAGATATTAACGGTGGCCATGTGCGTTCTCCTGCAAGGTGCCGCTCCGAGTTAGTCTAGTCTGACCAAGCTATAAAGTCGAGCAGTCCCGATTCCAGGCGCTGCGGTCAATGGACCTCTGCCATCGGCACCTGCACTCCGGCTGGCAAGGCCAATCTGTGACCCAAGTCACTGGCCAGGCAGGGCTTAAGTCCAGATATGACTTCCCTGTGACAAAGCCGGCCTGACCCGCGGCTAGCCTCCGACACTATGAAATTGGCTGAACTCCAGGTCCTGCACCTCGACGCCGCGGCCTTCCCGCTGACGGTGGCCGAGCAGGCCGCGGCCGGCGGACACGGACAGGCCTGGGTGATTGGCACCTGCCAGCGCACGGTGGTTGTCGCCGCCGGGCGCGAAGGGCGAGGTGCCCTGGTTGAGCGCATGCCCCAGGCCGCACAGGCGCAGGGCTACACCGGCGCCGAAGCCTATGCCTTCCTGTTGCGTTTCGCCTGCGGGCTGGAAAGCCGGCTGGTGGGCGAGACCGAGATCTTCGGCCAGATCAAGGAATCCTGGCGCGAGTTTTGCGCCAGTCCGGGAATCCTGTCGCGCCAGCTCGACAGCTGGGTGCAGCTGCTCTTCCAGGACACGAAGGAAGTGCGCGCGCGCCAGCTCTCCGGTCTGGGCAGCGCCTCCTACGGTTCACAGGTGCGCCGGCTCCTCGGCACGGCCTCGGCAGGCCCGACGCTGCTGGTCGGCGCCGGGCAGCTGGCCCAGGCCGTGGCCCCCTGGATCCAGGCGGGCGAGCTGCTGCTGTGGAATCGCACCCGCGATCGGGCGCTCGAACTGGCCAAGCTCGTGGCGGAGCGCAATCCGCAGCGCGCCTGCCGGGTACTGGAGGCGAGTGCCGCGGCTGAACTGGCCGCCTGGTCCACCGCCGGCGATGTCGTGATGTGCGTGCCGCCCGACCATGCGCGGGACGCCGCGCGCATTGCCGCCTGGCAGGCTCGTGCGGGGCACCAGGGGCGCATCGTGCACCTGGGGCTCGGTGACTCGGGCGATGCGGGCTGGGCCGAAGTGTCGGGGCTGACCAGCCTCGCTTCATTGTTCGACATGCTCAAGGCGCAATCCGACCTGCGCAGCGTGCAGGTCACCCGGGCGCGACGCGCCTGCGCCGAGAAGGCGGTGTTGCGCTCCCTGGGCCCGAGTCCCACGCAGGCGCATGGCTGGGAAGATCTCGCGGCATTTGCCACCATAAGCCCTTAACTTTCCAAGAGGGGCTTGCGTCCGGATGTTGCAGCGGCCACTACGGCTAGGCACTCGTCGTTCGCTGTTGGCGCGCGCGCAGAGCAGCGCCATCGCGCGCCGCCTGGAGCAGCTCCACCCCGACCTGAAGGTCGAACTCGTCGGCATCGACACCCGCGGCGATCGGATCAGCCAGACGCCACTCTCGCAGGTCGAGGGCAAGGAGTTTTTCACCGCCGAGATCGACGCCGCGCTGCGCGCCGGTGATGTCGATCTGACCGTGCATTCCTACAAGGACCTGAGCCTCGAGCGGCCAGCGGATCTGCAGCTGGGCGCGGTGCCGGCGCGCGAGAATCCGCGCGACATCGTGTACTTCGCCGCCGACGTGGCGGAGCGGCTCGCGAGCGGGGCCACGTTGCGCATCGGCAGTTCATCGCCGCGCCGCCAGGCCTTCGTGCCCTCGTTCCTGGAGCGGGCGCTACCCCATTCCCCGCGCGTGGAGCTGTGCGAACTGCGCGGCAACGTCGACACGCGCCTGCGACGCCTGCGCGAGCCGCGCGGCAGCGAGCGGCAGCTCGACGGGGTGATTCTCGCCTTTGCCGGCCTGTCGCGCCTGTGGCAGGACGAGGCCGTGGGCGCTCAAGCGCTGGTGCGCGAAGCGCTGGCCGGGCTGCCACGCATGCTCTTGCCCCTCACGCTCTGCCCGGTGGCTCCCGCGCAGGGGGCGCTGGCGATCGAGTGCCGCAGCGCCGATGCTGCCACCGGCCAGATCCTTGCGGCGCTGGATGATCCTCCGACGCGTGCCGCCGTGGCGGCCGAGCGCGCCCTGCTCGCCGAGCGCGGCGGGGGCTGCCATCAGCGCTTCGGTGCGACGCAGGTGCAGATCGAAGGACTCGGAGCGCTGCTGTATCTGCGCGACACCGGTGAGCAGGGGCCGCTGGCGCCCGAACTGCGCTGGACCTCGCCGGCAGCGCCGCGCGCTCCGCTCCGTCCCTGGGATGGCAGCGTGCAGCCGGCACCGGCAATGGAGTCCGTCCCGGGCATCGCCGAGGTGGCGGCGCGCCGGCTCGCCGCGGCCAGTGCCGCCTTCATCGCCCATCGAAGGGCCCTGCCGGAACTGCCGGCCGCAGCCGTCAATCGTTGCGCCCACATCTGGGTGTCGGGAACCGAGAGCTGGTTTGCGCTCGCCGCACGTGGCGTCTGGGTCGAAGGCTGCGCCGAGGGCCTCGGGTTCGGCGCGCTGCGCGCGACGCTGGCGGCCCCGCTGCTGGCATTGCCGGAGCTGCGCGAGTGGCTCGCGCTGACGAATCAGGAAGCCGCCGCGGGTTGGGCTGACGTCCCGGTGCTGGCGACCTATCGGCATGTCGGCGGCAAGGGCGAGGCGGGCACCCCCAACCCGGCTGGCCCAAGCGCGGAAGCGCTGCAACTGTGGTGGCACAGCGGCGTACAGTTCGAGCGCTGGGGTGCGCAAGCCGCGCCAGCCAGCCAGCATGCCTGCGGGCCGGGCAAGACGGCCGAGCTGCTGCGCCGCCGGGGCGTGCAGAACCTCGCGGTCTTTCCTTCGGTGCAGCATTGGCGGGAGTGGTTGCGGACATGAGCGTGAAGGCGGGACAGGGGAGCCTCAGCGTGGTGCCGGCACGGCGCACGCGCCTCATTGCCGTCCTGGCAGCCGTGTGGATCGCCCTGGTGCTCAGCCTCGGGGCCTGGTGGATTACGCTCGTGATACGCCAGGCGCGCCAGATCGGCGAGCTGCAGTCCCTCGCCGGCAGCGCCGATAGCGCGGTGGCGGCGCAATGGGCGAGCACCCGGCGCATGGTGGTCGGTGAGTCCGCGGTGTTCCTGCTGCTGCTGTTGGCGGTGACCGCCCTGCTCGGCTGGCTGTACTGGCGCGAGAATCGCCGCGCGCGCAGCATGCAGGCCTTCTTCGCCGCGTTCACCCACGAGCTGCGCACCCCGCTCACCAGCATCCGCCTGCAGGCCGAGGCAATCGCCGAAGGGGACCAGCGCGCGGAGCTGGCGCGGCGATTGCTCGAGGATTCGAACCGGCTGGAATCGCAGATCGACAAGACACTCGAGCTGGCGCGCATCGAGGGCGGCGGGCCGCTCGCCGAGCAGTCCGTGCCGCTGCGCGGCTGGCTCGATCGCACGCTGACCAGCATCGCCGCCGCGCACGGCCCCAGCGTCGAGCTGCGCATGCACCTGGCTGAATCTCTCCCGCCGATCCTGGCCGACGCCGCGGCCGTGCAGATGATCCTGCGCAACCTGCTGGAGAATTCGGTGCGCCATGCACGGCTCGAATGCGTGCAGGTGCGGCTCACCGCGCGCGCACTCGAGGGCAAAGTGCTGCTCGAGTACCACGACAACGGCGCCGGCACGGCCGTGCAGGGGCGCGAACTCGGGCGCCTGTTTGGCCGCGGCGCCACCTCGGGCGGGAGCGGTGTGGGCCTGTACCTGGTGCGCACGCTGATGCAGCGCATGGGCGGGAGAGCCGATTTCTACAGCGCTCCCGGAGAGGGGTTCCGTGCCGAACTGTGCTTCACGGCCAGCGCCGAGGAGCCCACGCTGTGAGCGGCGGCGCCCAACTGCTGGTCATCGAGGATGAACGCAACGTCGGGGAGACGCTCGCCGAGCGGCTGGCTGCAGCCGGCTACCGGGTCACGCTGGCCGCCAGCGCCGCGCGCGCGCGCCTGGCCTGGCGGGCGCAGCCGCCGCAACTGACGTTGCTCGACGTCGGCCTGCCCGACGGGAATGGCTTCGACCTGGCCGGCGAGTTGCGCGCCGCCGTGCCGCAATCGGCGATCATCTTTCTGACTGCCCACGGCAATCCGGAAGAGCGCGTCCGTGGCCTGGAACTGGGCGCGGACGACTATCTCACCAAGCCGTTTCATTTTCGCGAGCTGCTGCTGCGCATTCAGAATTGCCTGAAGCGGGCACAGGATCTGGCCGATCTGCCTGGCGAAGTGCGTGGCACCTTGCGCATCGGTCGCGCGCAGGTCGATTTCGAGCGCTATAGCGCTGAAGTGGCCGGCGAGCACCATGCACTGACACATAAAGAGTGCGCGGTGCTACGCCTGCTCGCCAGCCGCGCCGGCAAGGCCGTGAGCCGCGATGAGATACTCGATCGCGCCTGGTCGGCCGATGAGTTTCCAACCTCGCGCACCGTCGATAATTTCATCGTGCGCTTGCGGCGGCTGGTCGAGGCAGACGCCGCCGAGCCGCGTGTCATCCGCAGCATACGCGGCGTGGGTTATCTGCTGACTGAGGTAGTACGTGACTGAAACATTATTGGCAGCGGCGTTGGGGCAGGCGTAGGT
>JANXYA010000098.1 GCA_025350345.1 Gammaproteobacteria bacterium | reverse complement strand
TGGCGGCATTGCGCGAGCGGAGCGATCTGGCCGGCGATGACTTCATCCCCGTGGTCGTCAAACTCGACGGCCTGCTCAAACATCTGCACGCCGTTGCCACCATGCACGAAAGGATGGACGGCATGCGCTCCGCCGCCGCTGCCGCGGGCGATCTACCGCCGGCGCGCCACGGCGATACCGCCATCATCGCGGCGCAACTGGCGCCCGCGCCGGTGCGAGCGGCCACGCCCAGCCTGGAGGCGATGCTGCGACGCCTGGCCGGCGAGGTCAGCGCGGCCGGGGGCCGCGAAGTCCGGCTGGTCACCGAGGGACTGGAGCGGATTCCGGCGATGTACGCCGGTCCTGTGCGCGACATCTGCATACAGATGGTGCGTAACTCGATCGCCCACGGCATCGAGACGGCAGCAGAACGGGTCGCGGCCGGCAAGCCCACGACCGGCGTAGTGCGGATCCGTTTCAATGACGACAACCCACAGGAATTCACGCTGCTGATCGAGGACGACGGCCAGGGCCTCAATCCCGCGCAGATCCGCGACCGCGCGCGCGATCGCGGCCTGCTCGACGCCGAGCAGGCGGCGGCGCTTGACCGGAGCGGTGCCTATCGCCTGATCTTCCAGCCCGGATTCTCGACCGCCGCCGAAGTCACCGAACATGCCGGCCGTGGCGTCGGGCTCGATGTCGTCAATGCCGCGGTCCGCGAATGCGGCGGACGCATCGGCATCGCCACCACGCCGGGCAAGTACACGCGCTTCAAGATCGGTCTGCCGCGTCGCGATGCGCAACCCAAGTCCCAATCCTCTGCGGCCTGAAGGGCACGCGATGAGCGCGCCCCGGCACCGGCTGCTGGTCGTCGATGACTCGAACGTCATCCGGCGCCGCATCGAGCGCGCCAACGAACTGCCGCAGATCGAATTCGTGGGCGCCGCGCGCAACGGGCTCGAGGCCCTGGAGATGCACGCCCTGCTCCACCCGACCCTGGTGACGATGGACCTGACGATGCCGGCGATGGACGGAGCGGAGTGCGTGGCGAAACTCGTGCAGCGCGACCCGGAGCTGCGGATCCTGGTGATCTCCGCGCTGGCCGACAAGCTGACGGCGATCGATGCCCTGGAAAAGGGCGCCAGCGGGTTCCTGTGCAAGCCGTTCAGCGACCGGCAGCTCAATGACGCCATGCGCAAGCTGATCGGTGATTGAGCAAACCCATGAGCCTGGAAACGGAAGTCGGAGTGTTCGTCGATGGAGTGCTGAACTACTTCAGCACCACCGTGCAGCAGGGTGCACAGTGCGGCACGCCGCACCTGGCCCTGAACGACATGCCCGAACTCGCCGACTACACCGGCGTCATCCAGGTGAGCGGCAAGCGCACCGGGCTGGTGGCTTTTACGGCACCCAAGAGCATGCTCAGCGTGATGCTGATGCGCATGCAGGAAACCGACATGAGCCACGAAAACCTGAGTGACCTGGCCGGGGAAATTGCCAACACGCTCGCCGGCAATGCGCGCCGTGAATTCGGCCAGCAGTTCCAGATTTCAGTGCCGGTGCTGCATCCCGATCGGGCCACCGCGCTCCCCTACCCGAGCGCTTCGCGGCCGATCGTCATTCCGATCGACTGGCGCAACTACCACGCCCGCCTGATTGTCTGCCTCAACTAGGCCCGCTCAGGCCGCGAATTCCTCGCGCCGGTGCGGATGCACCAGCGTATCGGCGGCGCCCTGGTAGGCCACGCTGTAGCGCTCCAGCTGCGCCCGTGCGGCATCCGGATCCTCGCCGGCATCAAGGTCGAAGGCGTCAAAGCCGCAGCGGGCCAGCAGGTATAGATAGTCGCGCTTGACGGCACCGCCGGCGCGCAATTCCCCGCCATAGCCGAGCCGCTGGCGCACCAGCTGGGCCTGCGAGAAGCCGCGGCCATCGCCGCTCTTCTCGAATTGCACCACGATGAGCGCCAGGCGGTCTACCAGCGGCGCCAGCAACTCCACCTCGTCGGTCGGCCCCAGGCTCACGCCGACGCCAGAGCGGGCGAGCTGTCCCGCCGACGCGGCCTGCAGCAGCTCCTCCAGCGTCAGCACCCGTGGTCCCTCGCCGCTCTCGCCCGGATAGCGCCAGGCGTCCGCGCGCAGCTCACGCCGCCACAGCGTCTTGCGCATAGACACGCTCCTTGAAGGGCGCGATCCCGAGCCGCCGCACGGTCTGCAGGAAGGATTCATCGGCGTCCTGGCGGCGCTCGAGGTACACCTCGACGATGCGCTGCAGGGTGGCCGCCACCTGCGACTTGGGCACCGAGGGCCCGATGACCTCGCCGAGGCTGACCTGACCGCTCGCCGATCCGCCCAGCGTGATCTGGTACCACTCCTCGCCGTGCTTGTCGACACCGAGGATCCCGATGTGGCCGACGTGATGGTGGCCGCAGGCGTTCATGCAGCCTGACATCTTCACCTGGATCTCGCCCAGATCGTACAGGTAGTCGAAATCATCGAACTGCGCGTGGATCTGCTTGGCCACGCCGATCGAGCCCGCGTTGGCGAGGCTGCAGAAGTCGAGCCCCGGGCAGGCGATCATATCGGTGAGCGTGCCTATGTTGGGCGTGGCGAGGCCCAGCTCGGCCAGCGCCTCGTGCAGCGTGGCGAGTTCACGCTGCGGCACGTCCGCCAGCAGCAGATTCTGATCGTGCGTCACCCGCAGCTCGCCAAAACTGTAGCGGTCGGCCAGGTCCGCCAGTCCCTGCATCTGGCTGCTGGTCATATCGCCGGGCGCCTCGCCATGCTTCTTGAGCGAGACGAACACCGCCCGATAGCCGCTGACCTTGTGGGCGCGCGTATTGTGCCGGTACCAGGCGACGAAGGCGGCCCCGCCGCTTAGCGAAGGGTCACGGTCGCGCAGCAGCAGGTACGGCGGAGGGGTGAAGCTGGCCCGGAGCCGGGCGATCTGCGCAGCGCTGACCTGCGGCGCGAAGGCGCGATTGGCCGCGTATTCGCGCTCGACCTGCCGCGCGAACTCGGCGGCGCCGAGGGACTTGACCAGCACCTTGATGCGGGCACGGTGGATGTTGTCGCGCCGGCCGTGGCGGTTGTAGACACGCAGGATCGCCTCGAGGTAGGCCAGCAGCTCACTCTGCGGCAGCCACTCGCGGATCCGCTTGCCAATGATGGGCATGCGCCCCAGGCCCCCACCGCACAGGATCTCGAAGCCGATGGCGCCCGCAGGGCCGCGCACCAGGTGCACGCCGATGTCGTGCACCGCGGAGACGGCCCGGTCGGAGGCCGCGCCGGTCACCGCAATCTTGAACTTGCGCGGCAGGTAGTTGAACTCGGGATGGAGCGTGGACCACTGGCGGATCAGCTCGCACCAGGGGCGGGGGTCCTCGAGTTCATCGGTTGCCACCCCGGCGAGGTGATCCGTGGTGACATTGCGGATGCAGTTGCCGCTGGTCTGGATGGCGTGCATCTCGACGCTCGCCAGCTCGGCCAGGATATCGGGCACCTGCTCGAGCTTCGGCCAGTTGAACTGGATGTTCTGGCGCGTGCTGAAATGGCCGTAGTCACGGTCATAGTGCCGCGCGATGTGCGCCAGCATGCGCAGCTGGGTGCTGCTGAGCATCCCGTAGGGGATCGCGACCCGCAGCATCGGCGCGTGCGTCTGGATGTACAGTCCGTTGCGCAGCCGCAGCGGGCGAAATTCATCCTCGCTGAGCTCGCCGGCTAGGAAGCGGCGAGTCTGGTCGCGAAATTCCGCCACCCTCTCGTTGACAAAGGTGCGGTCAAATGCCTCGTATTTGTACACGCGGACCACTGTACAGGTGGCCAGTGCGCGCCGGCAGCTGAAAGCCCGTTATCTAGAATGATCCGTCGGGTTATCAGCCGCTCGTCTGCAGCCCGGCGCCGATGCCGGTCACGCTGGCCAGGAGCGCCTCAAAT
>JANXYA010000085.1 GCA_025350345.1 Gammaproteobacteria bacterium | reverse complement strand
ATCTTCGTGATTCCGCAGTTCGAGAGCCTGTTCAAGGGCTTTGGCGCGGCCCTGCCGGCCTTCACCCAGGCGGTCATCGACCTGTCGCGCTTCGTGCAGAAATTCGGCGTGCTGATCGCCGCGGCCGTCGGCGCCGGCTTCTATTTCTTCATGTACTTCAAGAAGCGCTCGCGCAAGATGCGCGAGTTCCTGGACCGCGTGTCGCTCAAGATTCCGATCATCGGCCCGATCCTCAACAAGGCGGCGATCGCCCGCTTCGCGCGCACGCTGTCCACCATGTTCTCGGCGGGCGTACCGCTGGTCGAGGCGCTCGAGTCCGTCGCCGGCGCCACCGGCAACATCGTCTATGAAGACGCGGTGATGAGGATACGCGACGAAGTGGCCACCGGGCAGCGCCTGCAGCGCTCGATGGAAAACACCGGACTGTTCCCCAACATGGTGGTGCAGATGATCGCGGTCGGCGAGGAGTCCGGTTCGCTCGACACCATGTCGGGCAAGGTCGCGACCTTCTACGAAGAGGACGTGGACAACGCCGTGGACAGCATGTCGAGCCTGCTCGAGCCCCTGATCATGGCGATACTGGGCGTGCTCGTCGGCAGTCTCGTGATCGCGATGTACCTGCCGATCTTCAAGCTCGGTTCCGTCGTCTAGCTGTGCTGGTCATGCCGGAGGTCTCGGGCGCGGCATGGGTCGCCTTGGCCGGCTTGCTCGGGCTGCTCATCGGCAGTTTTCTCAACGTCGTCATCCATCGCCTGCCGAAGATGCTGGAGCGCCAGTGGCGCGAGCAGTGCGCCGAAAGCGCGGCCGACCCGGCAGCCCCGGCAGCCCCGGCCCCAAAGGCGAGCGAAGCTCCGCCGCCCTACAACCTTGTCACGCCGCGCTCGGCCTGTCCGGCCTGCCAGGCACCGATCAGCGCCTGGCAGAATATTCCGCTCGTGAGCTACCTGCTGCTGCGCGGCCGTTGCGCCAGTTGCGGGGTACGCATCAGCCTGCGCTACCCGCTCATCGAGCTGCTGTGCGGCGTGCTCACCGCGGCGGTGGCGTGGAAATTCGGGGTCGGCTGGCCCGCGCTCGCCGCCGCCATCGTGACCTGGTTTCTGATCGCGCTGGCCGGGATCGACCTTGATCACCAGCTGCTGCCTGATTACCTCACCCTGCCGCTGCTGTGGGGCGGACTGATCGCCTCCCTGCTCTGGACGCCCTCCACCACCGCGAGCCTGCCGGTGAGCCCGGCGCAGGCCATCGTGGGCGCTGCGGCCGGGTACGTCAGCCTCTGGGCCGTGTTCCACCTGTTCCGCCTCTGCACCGGCAAGGAAGGCATGGGGTACGGGGATTTCAAACTGCTCGCCGCGCTCGGCGCCTGGCTCGGCGCGCGCATGCTGTTGCCGATCGTGCTCGGCTCGGCGACCGTGGGGGCGATCGTCGGCATCACCCTGATCCTCAGCGGCCAGCGCGGTCGCGGCGTGCCGCTGCCCTTCGGGCCCTTCCTCGCCGCGGCGGGGTGGCTTGCAATAATGTGGGGGCCGGAATGGGTAAACGCCTACATCGGCCTGTACGGCCGGGTTTGACGATCCCGGCCGGTTGACGTCTAAATCCGGCCATGGATCCTGCCCCTCCCTGGCGCGTGGCGCTCACCGGCGGCATCGCCAGCGGCAAGAGCACCGTGGCCGCGCTGTTCGCCGAGCTGGGCGTTCCAATCATCGACCTGGACCTGATCGCCCGCGAGGTCGTCGCGCCCGGCACGGCCCTGCTCAATGAGGTCATCGAAGAATTCGGCGCAGGGGTGCGCTGCGCCGACGGCACGCTCGATCGGCGCGCACTGCGTGAACGGGTGTTGCGCGATGCGGGCGCGCGCCGCGCCCTCGAGGCCCTGCTCCATCCGGCCATCAGCGCGCGCGCCACCGAGCATTCCGCCAGCGCCGGCGGCCCCTACCAGATCGTCGTCATCCCCCTGCTCGCAGAAACCGGCGCGGCAGGCGAATACGAGCGCGTGCTGCTCATCGACTGCGACGAGGCGACGCAGCGCGCCCGGCTGGCGTTGCGCGATCGCCTTGAGCCCGGGCTCATCGAGGCCGCGCTCGCATCGCAGGTGTCGCGCGCGGCACGCCGCGCGGTGGCAACGGATGTGATCGACAACTCCGGCGCCGCCGCTGCGCTGCGCCCGCAAGTGCAGGCGCTCCATCAACGCTACCTGCAGCTCGCCGAAGGGCGCACGGGCGAGTTGGGTGCCAGCGCCCCCGAACCCGTCGGCAAATCCAGATAACAGATGTTTGGCCGCTTGCCAGCAGGCCAATTCCCGCCCTCAACATGTACTTAGTACATTGCAATGCATGAGCACCCTGACGCTGCGCATGCCGGATGAGTTGGACAGGGCCCTGGAGCGCCAAAGCGCCGCACAGGGCGTTTCCAAGAGTGACCTGGCGCGCGAGGCGCTGCGGCGCTACCTGCGCGTGGCCGAATTTCGCTCGTTGCGATCCAGGCGGGTCGCACGCGCGCAGGCTGGTGGGATCAATACCGATGATGATGTGTTCGACGCCCTGCGGAAACGCTGAGAATCGCGCTGGACTCTTCGACACTGATCACGGCCCACATTGGCCGCGCACTCGAATTTGAGTGAGCCGCAAGGAACGACCCGAAGCGGGCGTCCGCGGCTAATAATCCAGGCCCATCTCGCCCGCCGCCACGGCCAGGCGCTTGTCCAGCGTCCAGATCGGCACTTGCGCCAGCCGTGCCGCCGCCAGCAGGTGCATGTCCACCCAACCCAGGCCCCGGCCATAGAGGCGATGGGCCGCGACAAACTCCACCACCTCCTCGTGATCCGCAAGCGGCAGGGTCGGCAGGGCGTTGAGAAATCCCAGCACGTCGCTGCGCTGCGCCAGCTGACCGCAGGACAGCTCGCCGATCACAAACGGGTGTGTCACCACGGGCATGGATTCGAGCCCGCTCGCCAACCGGGCATTGCGGCGTCTGAGGTGATCCACCCAGACAGAAGTGTCCACCAGCACGGGATTACCTGGCGGCGCGGGGACGCCGGCGGGGAATCGGCTGAAATCGGGTCTCGCTCCCGCCCAATGCCGCCAGGCGCCGTGCACTCTCGCGTGCGATCAGGGCCTCGAGCCCGGCGTGAACCACCGCCGTCTTTTCCGCCAGGCCACTGAGGCGCCGG
>JANXYA010000083.1 GCA_025350345.1 Gammaproteobacteria bacterium | reverse complement strand
CGCCGACGCTGCAGGCGACGGCGAGTGGCAGGAGCACGAGCAAGCGCGCGGCCTGGCCGCGAAGATCGTGACGTTGCGCAAGCGTGGCACCGAGATACCCGGGGCACAGCCCGATGGTGTTGGTCACGTTCGCGCTCAGCGGTGGTACGCCCATCGCCAGCAACACGGGAAAACTGATGAGCGAGCCGCCGCCCGCCAGCGCATTGACCGCGCCCGTGCCCAGGCCGGCCAGCGCGACCAACGCAAGCTGCGAGAGGCTCAATGGCGGCGCTGGAAGCAGGGAATGACCCGCAGCGCGAGCCAGTTGCGCAATTCTGCGAGCTTCATCAGCTCATCCTGCATGGCCGGCCCCAGGCCGTATTTCCAGGTGAGGCGCCGATCGCGCGGGTTGAGCTGCAGGCCCTGCAGGTCGGCGACGAATCCCTCCAGCTCGGGGCGCCCGGCGAACAGCTGTTCTTCGAGCAGGACGGGCGCGTAGCGCAGCGTGGTCGCGGCGATTTCGGCGTAGCTGTATTCGGGGTGGTATTGCACGCCCCAGAACACGCCGCGGCCGTGGCGCAGTTCCACGGCCTGCAGTCCCATGTCGCTGCTGGCGAGCTCCACGGCTCCCGCGGGCAGCTGCGCGATGTCGTCGCGATGCACCGTGATCGCCTCGAACACCGGCGGCTTGCCGCCGAACATTCGATGCGCGCGGCCCGCCGCATTTAGGGTGACGCGCCGCGCAAAACCGAATTCGCGTCCCAGGGGGTTGGGGCGCACGCGACCGCCCGCCACGGTCACGGCGATCTGCAGGCCCCAGCAGCTGCCAAAGAAAGGCGCACCGCTGTCGAACACGGCGCTCGCCAGCGCGAGCTGCCGCTCGATGGACGCACCGCCGTCGTAGACGTTCAGCGCCGAACCGGTGATGGCCACGCCATCGTAGTCGGCGAGCGCCACGCCGTCGGGCAGGCGCACCTCGGCGTCGGCCGGCCGCACGATGTCGCAATCGAGAGGCGCGAGCCGCTGCAGCACTTCCGCGTAACCCTCACCGGAGGAATGACCGCCGGCCGCGACCTGCTGCTCGCGCGTTGCGGCGCGGTTGCCGTCGATCACCAGGACGCGCGGCCGACTCATGCTTCAACCCGCCAGCTTAAGATCGCCCTTGACCGCCGAGCGGAACAGCCGCGCGTAGGTGGCAGCATCGGTGGGCAGGGGATTGCTGCCCGCGGTCGGATCGAGCGAGGCCTCGCGGCCAATCGTCTCCGGATCGTCGAGCCGCACGCCGATCTCGGCGAGCGTGTGTGGAATGCGCAGGCGGCGACGGAATTCCAGCACCCAGTCGAAGAATGCGGCGAAGGGCTCGCCGGACAGATCGAGCGTGCGCGCGATCACGCGCAATTGCGGCTCGATGGCCGGCCGGTTGTGCACGATGATGTAGGGCAGGATGACCGCGTTGGTCAGGCCGTGATGCGTGTTGAAGAACACGCCCACCGGATGTGCGATGGCGTGCACGGCGCCCAGGCCCTTCTGGAAAGCCGTTGCACCCATGCTCGCCGCCGCCAGCATGCGCGAGCGGGCCTCGATGTCCTTGCCGTTCTCGCAGGCCCGCGGCAGGTACTCCTGGATCAGCCGCATGCCTTCGAGCGCAATGCCGTCGGCCAGCGGATGGAAGCCGGGCGCGCAATAGGCCTCGAAACAGTGCACGAAGGCATCCATCCCGGTAGCCGCGGTGACGCCGGGCGGCAGGCCGACGGTGAGCTCCGGATCGCTGATGACCACACCGGGCATCATCTTCGGATGGAAGATGATCTTCTTCTGGTGCGTGGCCTCGTTGATGACTACGCCGGCGCGGCCCACTTCGGACCCCGTGCCCGCAGTGGTCGGCACGGCGACCACCGGGGCGATGCCGCGCTCATCGGCCCGCGTCCACCAATCCCCGATGTCCTCGAAATCCCACATCGGGCGGCTCTGCCCGGACATGAAGGCGATCACCTTGCCGGCATCGAGCGCCGAGCCGCCGCCGAAGGCGATCACGCCGTCGTGCCCGCCGCCGCGATAGGCGGCGAGGCCCGCCTCGATGTTGGCCGCGACCGGATTGCCGCGCACGCCGGCGAACAGGCCCGTCCCCGCTACCAGCGCGCGCGCCTGGCGCACCATCGGCGCATCGCGCAGGCCCTCGTCGGTCACCAGCAGCG
>JANXYA010000006.1 GCA_025350345.1 Gammaproteobacteria bacterium | reverse complement strand
GGTGTCACGGCGCGGCACTTCCTCGACACCGAGCACGCTGCCGCGATGGAACGAATAGGTGGCGGCCATCTGCTTCAGGCAGGGCACGTCCGCGTCGATCAGGTCATCGGCGAGGTGGAAGTCGAGACGGCGCACTCTGCCGTCAGCCGCATCCGCAGCATCGTCGAAAAACCCAAGCCGGCCGTAGCGCCCTCGACCCTCGCGGTCGTCGGACGCTACGTGCTGACGCCGGGCATATTCGACCAGCTGCGCCAGCTTGGCCGCGGCGCGGGCGGGGAGATCCAGCTCACCGATGGTATCGCGCTGCTCCTGGCGCGCGAGGCGGTGTACGCGCATCGCTTCGAGGGCAAGCGTTTCGATTGCGGCAGCAAGCTCGGTTACCTGCAGGCCACTGTGGAGCACGCGCTGGCTCATCCGGAATTGTCGCGGGCCTTCCGCAGCTACCTGATCCGGCTGACACGCGGGCTGGAGGCCACGCGGCCGCCGCGGCCGAAGGCCCGCGCTGCCCGGCCCCCGCGGCGCGGCGCCACCAAGGCGCGTCGCAAGCGCTGATCTGCCGCATGCCGTCCTTTGATGCGGTCTCCAAGGTGGACGCCCATGAGCTCGTCAACGCGCTCGACCAGGCCAGGCGCGAGCTCGACAACCGCTACGACCTGCGCGGCACCAGCGCACGCTTCGAGCTGCAGGATTTCGTGATCACACAGTTCGCGCAGAGCGAATACCAGCTCAATCAGCTGCTCGATATCCTGAGATTGCGCCTGGCCGCGCGCCACATCGACCCGCGCTGCCTCGAAGCCGGAGAGGTGCAGGTGAATCTGGCCGAGGCGCGCCGCACGCTTACCGTACGCCAGGGCGTCGAGCAGGCGATTGCGAAGCGGCTCGTGGCCACCATCAAGGAGGCCCGGCTCAAGGTCGAGGCGCAGATCAATGGCGACAAGCTGCGCGTGACCGGCAAGAAGCGCGATGACCTGCAGGCCGCCATGGCGCTGCTGCGCAAGAGCTGCACCGAACTGCCGCTGCAGTTCGAGAACTTCCGCGACTAGCGCCCGGCGGCCAGATCGATCACACGCTCGGCGAGCTCCGGGCTGCACACCAGCAGGTCGGGCAGGCGCGTATCAGCCTGGTTATAGCGCAGCGGGGAGCCGTTGAGCCGGGAAACGTGCAGCCCTGCGGCCCGTGCCACCGCCACCGGCGCACAATTGTCCCATTCGTACTGGCCGCCCGAATGCAGGTAGATGTCGGCTTCGCCGCGCACCACGGCCATGGCCTTGGCGCCGGCCGATCCCATCGGCACCAGTTCGGCATCGAGCGCCGCCGCCACCGCGAGCGCCTCGGCTGCCGGGCGGGTGCGACTGACGAGCATGCGCAGGCGCCGGGCAGAACGACGCGGCGGGGCGCGCACCTCAGCGCTGCTCAGGGTGAGCGGCAGGCCGGGCAGGGCGACCGCACCGAGCGTGGCGAGGCCGTCAACGGCCAGTCCGACATGCACGGCCCAGTCGGTCGGCCCTCGCCAAACTCGCGGGTCCCGTCCAGCGGGTCGACGATCCAGACCCGCCTGGCGCTCAGGCGTGCGGGGTTATCGGCTTCCTCCTCGGAAAGTATGGCATCTTCCGGCCGGTGGTGCCGCAGCGCGGCCACGATGAACTCGTTGGCGAGCCGATCGCCGATCCTGCCGATCGCCTCGCCCTTGAACAGCTCCGCCAGGCGCAGGTCGATGAGCAATTGCCCGGCGGTGGCGGCGATCAGGCGCGCGAGCTCGGCGTCATTCATGGAATGAGCCGCTTCACGATCAGCTCGGCGGCTTCCTCGGGCGTGAGCCTTGCGGTATCGATGTGGATCTCGGGAGCGCTGGGCGCCTCGTAGGGGCTGTCGATGCCGGTGAAATTCTTCAGCTGGCCGGCGCGCGCCTTGCGGTACAGGCCCTTGACATCCCGCCCCTCGGCTGTCGCCAGCGGCGTGTCGACATGAATCTCAAAGAACTCCCCCGGGGCGATCATCTGCCGCACCATCTCGCGCTCGGCGCGGAAGGGGGAGATGAAGGCGGTGATGACGATCAGTCCCGCGTCCGTCATCAGGCGGGCCACTTCGGCGACCCGGCGTACGTTCTCGACCCGGTCGGCGTCGGAAAACCCCAGGTCCTTGTTGAGCCCGTGCCGCACGTTGTCGCCGTCGAGCAGGAAGGTGTGGCGATGCATGCGCACCAGCTTCTTTTCCACCAGGTTGGCAATCGTGGATTTACCCGCACCCGAGATGCCGGTGAACCACAGCACGGCGGCCTGCTGCTTCTTCAGATCGG
This sequence comes from Gammaproteobacteria bacterium, assembly GCA_025350345.1. Taxonomy (GTDB): domain Bacteria; phylum Pseudomonadota; class Gammaproteobacteria; order Steroidobacterales; family Steroidobacteraceae; genus FEN-1191. The sequence continues at coordinate 1,072 of JANXYA010000006.1, read as the reverse complement.
CGCGCACCTCGCGGGTGATGTCGAGCCGCTGCCAGTGGATGTTGCCGGAGCGGCGCAGCGCGAAATGCAGCATGCCCGCGGCGACGGTCGCGTTGCTGAGCTTGTCGATGAGGATGAATCCGCCGAGGTCGCGGCTGTCCACGTAGGGTTCGAACACCACGGGCCGGTCGGTGGACAGATTGCCCACGCCGATGGCATTGAGCTCCAGCGTCCTGGCGGCGAGGTGCTCCAGGGTGTTGACATTGATCTCGTACTTCGGCGCCTGGATCTGCGCCGTGACGGTCTGCGTCCCGATCTTCAGCCAATAGGGGCGCCCGGGCAGCATGGGCTCATCGGCCATCCACACGATGGTGGCCTCGAACTGGTCGGCCACTTCCGGTGGCTCATCGGCCTGTGCGATCACATCGCCGCGTGAGCAGTCGATCTCATCCCGGAAGCTCAAGGTGACTGACTGGCCGGCCACGGCCTCCGTGACCTCGCCCTCCGGCGTGGTGATACGGCTGATTGTGGAGGCGGTCCCGGCCGGCAGGACACGTATGGCGGCGCCCTTGCGCACGACTCCGGCAGCGATCAGGCCGGCGTAGCCGCGAAACTCGTGATTGGGACGGTTCACCCACTGCACCGGCATGCGAAACGGCCGCGCCTGGTCCGCATTGACGTCCAGTTCGACGCTCTCCAGGTGCTCGAGCAGCGTCGGACCCTCGTACCACGGCATGTTCGTGGAGCGCTTGGCGATGTTGTCGCCTGCGAGCGCGCAGATCGGCAGGGCCAGGAACTCACCGATGCCGATGCTGGTTGCGAAGGCGCGGTAATCGGCCACGATGGCCGCAAATCGCGCCTGGGAGTGGCCGACCAGGTCCATCTTGTTGATGGCGAGCACCACGTGGCGTATGCCGACCAGCTGCGCCAGGAAGCTGTGCCGGCGGGTCTGGGTCAGCACGCCCTTGCGCGCATCGATCAGGATGACGGCCAGCTCGGCGGTCGAGGCGCCCGTGACCATGTTGCGCGTGTACTGCTCATGGCCCGGCGTATCGGCGACGATGAATTTGCGCTTCGGCGTGGAGAAGAAACG
>JANXYA010000003.1 GCA_025350345.1 Gammaproteobacteria bacterium | reverse complement strand
CCGCCGATGTATTCGGCGCTCAAGCGCGACGGGGTCCCGTTGTACCGCCTGGCGCGCCGGGGCCTTTCCGTGGAACGTGCGGCGCGCAGCATCGAGATCTACAGGCTGGACCTGCTGGGGTTCACAACCGGGCGGGTGAAGCTGCAGGTCGAGTGCTCCAGGGGCACTTACGTGCGAACCCTGGTGGAGCAGGTTGGGGTAGGGCTTGGGAGCTGTGCGCACGTGATTTCGCTGCGCCGGGATTTTGTCGAACCGTTCCGGAACGAGGCCATGATATCGCTGGACACGCTCCTGCAGACGCCCGCTCCAGCGCTCATTCCGGCCGATCGGGCTGTCGTGCAGCTACCCGCACTGCGCTTGACCGCTTCCCAGGCCCGCTCCATCACCTGCGGGCAGCAGGCGCTGATCGAGGGCGCCCCGTCGGGGCGCCTGCGCCTGTACGGGGAGGCGGGCCGGTTCCTGGGTCTGGGCGTCAGCTCGGAGCCTGGAGTGGTGCGGGCCCTGCGCCTGTTTGCGCATAGCAGCGCGCCGGCCGTAACTGACTGTTCTGCTTGAGGGTTGGGCAGGCCCTCGTTACAATGCCCGGCTTAAAATCTTAGGTCACATATCCAGATCAGAGGCTGCTCACGCAATGGCTTTGTCCACGGAAAAGAAAGGCGACGTGCTCGCCAGGTTTCGCCGCAGTCCGAATGACACCGGCTCGGCGGAAGTTCAGGTCGCGCTCCTCTCCGAGCGCATCAACGGCTTGGGTGAACATTTCAACGCTCACAAGGCCGATCATTCCTCGCGCCGCGGCCTGGTCCGCATGGTGAATCAGCGCCGCAAGCTTCTGGATTACCTGAAGGCCACCAAGCCGGCCAGCTATCAGCAGGTCGTCGAGAGCCTGGGTCTGCGCCGCTGATGCGGCCCCTGCGCCGCCGGCGGTACTGCGGCGCCGATCCCAGCATCCCACTTTTCCGAACTCCCGAGGGTTGAAGCGTGACTGTCTTCAAGAAATCTTTTGCATTTGGACTCCACACCGTAACCATCGAAACCGGCGCGCTGGCGCGCCAGGCCAACGGCTCCGTACTCGTGACGATGGGCGACACGGTCGTGCTGGTCACCGCCTGCGCCGAAGCGCAGCCGCGCCCGGGGCGCGATTTTTTCCCGCTGACGGTCAACTACCAGGAGAAGACCTACGCCGCGGGACGGATCCCGGGTGGCTTCTTCCGTCGCGAGGGCCGCCCGACGGAGCGCGAGACGCTCACCTCGCGCCTGATCGACCGGCCGATCCGGCCGCTGTTTCCGGAAAGCTTCCTCAACGACGTGCAGGTCGTGGCGACGGTGCTGTCGCTCGATCCGCAAATTCACGCCGATGTGCCCTCGATGCTCGGTGCGTCCGCGGCGCTGTGCCTTTCGGGCGTTCCCTTCAAGGGACCGATCGGCGGCGCGCGCGTGGGATACCGCAATGGCCAGTATGAGCTGAACCCCAGCCGCACTGATCTGGCCTCCTCGCAGCTCGATCTGGTCGTGGCGGGCACGGCGCACGCGGTGCTGATGGTCGAATCCGAGGCGGCCGGGCTGTCCGAGGAGATCATGCTCGGCGCGGTGGTCTACGGGCACGAGCAGATGCAGGTTGCCATCCGCGCGATCAACGAGCTGACGGCCGAGGCCGGCAAGCCACGCTGGGCCACGCCGCCCGACAGCCGCGAGGCCTCGCTCCAGCAGGCGCTCAGCGCCAAGGCGCTGGCCGCGCTCGGCGATGCCTACATGGTCACCGAGAAACAGCAGCGCTACGCGCGCATCAAGGAAATCAAGGCCGAGGTCACGGCCGCGCTGTGCGCCGGGGAGAGCCCGGCGTTCACCGCCGACCAGGTGGGCGATGAGTTCTTCCGCCTCGAGAGCAAGATCGTGCGCGAGCGTATTCTCGACGGCAAGCCGCGCATCGACGGGCGCGACCTCAAGACGGTGCGGCCGATCACCGTGCGGGTGGGCGTGTTGCCGCGCGCGCACGGCTCGGCGCTGTTCACCCGCGGCGAGACGCAGGCGCTGGTGACCACCACGCTGGGCACGACACGCGATGCGCAGATCATCGACGCGCTCGAGGGCGACCGGCGCGAGCGCTTCATGCTGCACTACAATTTTCCGCCCTTCTCGGTGGGCGAGACCGGCATGATGGGGAGCCCGAAGCGGCGCGAAATCGGCCACGGGAATCTCGCGCGCCGGGGCATCTTCGCCATGATGCCCGACATGGCGACCTTCCCCTACGTGATTCGCGTCGTTTCCGAGATCCTGGAATCGAACGGCTCGAGTTCCATGGCCAGCGTCTGCGGCACGAGCCTCGCATTGATGGACGCCGGCGTTCCGGTCAAGGCGCCGGTGGCCGGTGTCGCGATGGGCCTGGTGCTCGAGGGCCAGCGCTTCCAGGTGCTCACCGACATACTCGGTGACGAAGATCACCTCGGCGACATGGATTTCAAGGTTGCCGGATCGCGCGAGGGCATCACGGCGCTGCAGATGGACATCAAGGTCGAGGGCATCACGCCCGAGATCATGCGCGTCGCGCTGGCGCAGGCGCGCGAGGGCCGGCTGCATATCCTCGGCGAGATGGGCAAGGTGCTCAGTTCCCCGCGCGCCAAGATGTCGGAATGGGCGCCCTCGATCATCACGCTGAAGATCGATCCGGAGAAGATCCGCGACGTCATCGGCAAGGGCGGGGCGGTGATCCGCCAGATTACCGAGGAGACCGGCACGACCATCGACATCGAGAACGACGGCACCGTGAAGATCGCCTCCGTGATCGGGACGGCCGGCCGGGAAGCGCAACGGCGCATCGAACTGATCACGGCCGACGTCGAAGTGGGCCGCATCTATGAGGGCAAGGTCGCCAAGTTGATGGATTTTGGCGCCTTCGTCACCATACTGCCGGGGCGCGACGGCCTGGTGCACATCTCGCAGATCTCCGAAGAGCGTGTCGAGCGCGTCGCGGACAAGCTGCGCGAAGGGGATGTGATCCGCGTCAAGGTGCTCGAGGTCGATCGCCAGGGACGCGTACGGCTGTCGATGCGCGACGTCGGGCCGCCCTGAAGGAGCTGACTGGCGCTGCGAGCTAGCTGCGGCGCGCGCTGTCTGCGGTTTCGAGGTCGGCGCGCACGCTGGCTTCCAGATGGGCCGCGACCGCTGCGGCCGGCGCCAGGTCGTAGCTGCGAATCAGGTTGGTGAGAAACCCCTCGTTCAGGCGGGCGCGCGGGCCCGCTTCCAGGTCGGTCACGACCTGCAGCAGCACCGCTCGCGTGATCTCCAGGCCGCTGCGCTGCTCGACGATGCGCAGCCGCGTATTCACCGCGATCAGCTGGCGCACGTCCTCGATCGTCACGTAGCGGCTCAGCTCGGTGTCGTACAGGCGCCGGTTGGGGTACTTCTTGATCAGGCGCGGCTCGTTCATGGCACACCTTCCTGCAAGCGGCCTCACACCCTCGATGCTCCTACGATAGTACAGGCAGGGCCCGGCACCCAAATCAGGTTCCCGAGTCTGCGTTGAGGCGCTCCAGGCCCCGCAGTCGCTCCAGGCGCCAATGGGCAATTCCCCAGGACCACAGTTCAGCAGCGCTTGCCTGCCGCAGTCCGGGGGGCGGGGTCTGCCGGAGCAGGGACAGCACGCGCCAGAGCAGTTCGGGTCCGCCGGCGCTCGCGCCCTCCAGCGCGTGGGCCGACTTCGAGAGCTTGGACCCATCGGCCTCGCACACCAGCGGCAGGTGCGCATAGCGTTGCCCTGCCAGCCCCAGGGCCAACTGCAGTGAACGTTGCCAGCCGGTGCTGGCCAGCAGGTCGGCGCCGCGGACCACGTCCGTCACTCCCTGCTCGGCGTCATCGACGACCACCGCGAGCTGATAGGCGTACAGGCCGTCGCGGCGGCGGAGGATCGGGTCGCCGGAGGCGGCCTGCTGCGGGCCGCATCGGCCCAGCAGCCGGTCTTCCAGGGCGGGAGCGGGATTGAGGTCAGCGCGAAAGCGCGTGGCCACCGGACCGGGCCGGGTGGGGCCATTGCGGCAGGTGCCCGCATAACCGCCGGTGTCGTCGGTCCCGCCCCGATCACGCCGCGAGCAGCTGCAGGAATAAAGCTCGCCGCGCCGGGCAAGAGCATCCAGGGCCTGCTGGTACAGCGCGAGTCGCCGGGACTGGTGCGTGACCGGCCCATCCCAGGTGAATCCCAGCTTTTCGAGGGTCCGGAGTATGGCGTCGGCGGCTCCGGGCTTCACCCGCGGAGTATCGAGATCCTCGATGCGCAGCAGCCAGCGCCCGCCCGAGTGGCGCGCATCGAGGCAGCTCGCCGCCGCGGTGGTCAGGGATCCGAGGTGCAGGGCGCCGCTGGGAGAGGGCGCAAAACGGCCTATGTAGGCCACGCCGGCCTCAGCGGTAGCGGTCGTCCCGGTCGCCGTATTGGCGCTCGCGCCGTTCACGGCGCTCCTGCGCCTCCAGGCTCAAGGTCGCCACGGGCCGCGCCTCCAGGCGCTTGATGCCGATTTCCTCACCGGTCTCGAGGCAATAGCCGTAGCTGCCGTCCTCGATGCGCTTGAGCGCGTCGTCGATCTTGCGGATGAGCTTGCGCTCGCGATCGCGGGTGCGCAGCTCCAGGCTGAATTCCTCCTCCTGCGTGGCGCGATCGTTGGGATCGGGGAAATTGGCGGCTTCATCCTTCATATGGGTGACAGTCCGATCGACCTCCACCATCAGGTCGCGCTTCCAGCTGAGCAGGATCTGCTGGAAATGGCCCAGCTGCTGCTTGCCCATGTACTGCTCGCCGCGCTTGGCGATGTACGGTTTGACGTTGCGCGGGCCGGCCAGCAGGCTCCCCGGATCGGCACTGTCATGCTCGTCGAATTCGACGGTTACGCGCGGAATGTCACGCATCGTCGTCGTGATCACAACCGGTGGTGGCGGCGCACGCCGCGGCGGGGCGGTGGCTCGTGCCGGTGTCGCACGCTGCGCCGGGCGCTTGGCGCCTGCGGACCGGGAGGCTTCGGCACGAGCGGCAACACTGGGGCGAGCGGCCGGGCGCGGAGCGGCCTGGGCGGGCCTGGCGCGGTGGGTCGATGCCGGCGCCTTGCGCGGGGCCGTCCGGTGTGCCGCTGCCTTACGCACGCCTGCGCGGGCGGCCGCCGGCTTGGCGGCTTTTCGGGCTTTGGACGCCGGCTTCTTGCTTGCCATCGCGCGCTCCTGGAGGGCTGGTCTTCCGCGGTTGGGTCATTTTCGAGCGCGCGATTATACCGGGGGCCGCCGGGCTGTACAGTGCTTCCACCCGAGCCACGCTCGCGCGGCGTTTCCCGGGGGAAAAGGCCTTAAGGAAGCGTGACCGGGGCGGGCGCCACCCAGGCCGGATCGCGGTGCTCGGCGACGACGGTGGTGGCAATGCCACCCCGCACATTGAAGCGCGCCGTGAGGCGCAGGAACCGCGGCGCGAGCGTGTGCACGAGCAGCGCGACGATCTCGTTCGTCACCGCCTCGTGGAACGCGCCGCGGTCACGGAACGACCAGATATAGAGTTTCAGGCTCTTCAGCTCGACGCACAGGCGATCGGCCACGTACTCGAGCTCGAGCGTCGCGAAATCCGGCTGCCCGGTCCGCGGGCACAGGCAGGTGAACTCCGGGATGATCATCCGGACGGTGTAATCGCGCTCCGGAGCCGGATTGGCGAAGGTTTCCAGGGCAGTGTTGGCTTGCGGCGACATGTCAGGCGAGCTGCTTATTGATCGATTGCGTCGGCTGAATAATTTACACTACCGTCATGCGGGCCGCCGCAATCCTTGCGGAGCACAGGGCAGGCTGATGCGACTGAGCAAGATCCGACTCACCGGCTTCAAGTCCTTCGTCGATCCGACCACGGTGTATTTGTCCAGCAACCTCACGGGCGTCGTGGGCCCCAATGGTTGCGGCAAATCCAACGTCATCGACGCGGTGCGCTGGGTGATGGGCGAGCTGTCGGCGCGGCACCTGCGTGGCGAGTCGATGGCCGATGTGATCTTCAACGGTTCCAGCTCGCGCAAGCCCGTGGGCACGGCCTCCGTCGAACTGGTGTTCGACAACAGCGACGGCAAGATCGGCGGTGCCTACGCCGGCTATGCCGAAGTCTCGCTCAAGCGCGTGGTGGCGCGCGACGGCAGTTCCAGTTATTTCATCAACGGCGGGCGCTGCCGCCGCAAGGACATCACGCAGCTGTTCCTGGGCACCGGCCTCGGTTCGCGCAGCTACGCGATCATCGAACAGGGCATGATCTCGCGCGTGATCGAAGCGCGCGCCGACGACATGCGTGCCTTCATCGAGGAGGCCGCCGGAATATCGCTGTACAAGGAGCGCCGGCGCGAGACCGAGGGCCGCATCCTCGATACCCGCGACAATCTCGCCCGCGTCCAGGACCTGCGTGACGAGGTCGACAAGCAGATCCGCCACCTGCAGCGCCAGGCGGCCGCGGCGCGGCGTTTCCAGGAGCTGCGCTCGCGCGAGCGCAACCTGCACGCCGAGCTGCTGGCCCTGCGCATGCGGGAACTGGACGGCGGCGTGCTCGTGCAGGATGGGGCCACCCGCGCGCGTGAACTGGCGATGCAGCAGGAGCTGGCCGAGCAGCGCTCCTGCGAAGCCGCGCTGGCGAAGCAGCGCGAATTTCACGGCGAACTGGGCGCGGCGCTCGATGGCGTGCAGGGCCGCTACTACGAGCTGGGCGCTGAAGTCACCCGCACCGAGGAGAACATCCGCTACACCACCGAACTGCGCCACCGCCACCGCCAGGACCTGGCACAGACGGTGGCGTCGCTCGATGAGGTCGGTGCGCAGATGCTCACCGACAGCGAGCGCGAGGCACAACTGCAGGGCGAGATTGCTGCGCTGGAGCCGGAGCTGACGCAATTGCGCGCGGCCGAGCAGGGCAGCAGCGTAGCGCTGGCGCAGGCGGAATCCGCCCTGGCCCAGTGGCAGGAGCGCTGGGAGGCCTACAACCGGGAACTCGGCGCGGCGCGCCAGGGCCAGGGGGTCGAGGCCGCGCGCATCGAGCAGCTCGAGGGCCAGCTGCTGCGGCTGCAGACGCAGGCCGACCGGTTGCTTCTTGAGCACGAGTCGGTCGGCAACCTGCACGCGACTTCGCCCGTGCAGCTCCTGGCGGAGCGTGAAGCGGCGGCCGGCGAGCACGCCACGGCGCTGGAAGGGCGCCTCGCTGACGCACTGGCTGACGCCCAGCGCCTGCGCGGGGCGCAGCGCGAGGGCGAGCAGCGGCTCGATGAGCTGCGCACGCGGCGGGACCGCGTGCGCGCGGAGTTCATGTCCCTCGCCGCCCTGCAGCGGGCGGCCCTGAGCGAAAAGGATCCTGCCGCCGCGGCCTGGCTCGAGGCGCTCGGCGTGCACTTTCCATCAGGCGTTCCCACGCGCGTGGCGGGGGCGTTGAGCGTCGATGCGGGCTGGGAACATGCCGTCGAGACGGTGCTCGGGGACTACCTGGAGGCCGTGTGCGTGGGCGATCTGGATCGCCTCGGCGAGGAGCTGGGAAAACTCACGAGCGGTAGCGTTGCGTTCCTGGAAACGAGCGGCGCGGGCGCCGCCGGCGATGCGGGCACTCTGGCCGCGCGGGCCAGGGGACCGGAAGCCGTGCTGGCCATGCTCGCGCGGGTGCGCACCTGCGAGTCACTGGCGCTGGCGCTGCGGGAGCGGCGCCGCCTCGCACCAGGAGAGACGCTGGTGACTGCGGCCGGGGAATGGCTCGGGCGCGACTGGCTGCGATTGCGCCGCGGCGGTGACCCGCGCGCCGGGGTACTGGAGCGCGCCCAGCGCCTGAAGACCCTGGGCGTGGAATCTGCGACGGCCGAGGCCGGCCTGCGTGCAGGCGAAGAGGCGCTCGAGCAATTGCGTGCCGAGGCGCTCCTCGCCGAAGGCCGGCGCGATGAGGCCCAGGCGCAGATCCAGAATGCGCACCGCGACCATGGCGAGTTGCGCGCACAGCTCGGCGCGTTGCAGGCGCGGTTGGATGAAGCGCTGCTCCGGCGCGCGCGTCTCGAAAGCGACCGGAGCGAAGTCGATGCCGAAGTGGCCCGCGCGCGTGCCGGCCTCGCTACGGCACGCCAGACCCATGTGGCGGCGCTCGATGAACTGCAGCGCCTCGATGCGCTGCTGCCGGAACTCACGGCCGAGCGCGACCTGCACCGCGAGCGTTCCGCCGCCGTCCGGGTCGCTTCCCAGGCGGCGCAACTCGCGCTGCGCGATGCGCTGATCCGCCACGAGAGCCGGCGCTCGACCCTCGAGTCGATGCACGCGGCCGCCTCACGCCTGGAAGAGCAGCGCGCGCAGCTGCTGCAGCGCCACGCCACGCTCGGCGCCGAACTGGCCGATGGGGATGCCCCGGTGCTCGAGCTGCAGGAGCGGCTCCAGGCGGCGCTGGATCGGCGGCTGGAAGTGGAGGCCGAGCTCGCCGCGGCGCGCCAGGCACTGGCGGACGCCGATCGGGATCTGCGCGCTCTGGAGGAGCGCCGCCTCGGCGCCGAAGGCCGCGTCGCGGACGCCCGCGCGGCCATGGAAGCGGTGCGCCTCGCGGCGCAGGAATCGCGTGTGCGGCGTGAAGCGCTGGCCGAGCAGTTTGCCGAGACGCGCGCCGACCTCGCCGCCATCATGGCGGCCTTGCCGCCCGGGGCGCTGATCGCCGACTGGGACGTGCGGCTCGAGGAGGCGCGAGGCGACATCGAGCGGCTCGGCCCGGTCAACCTCGCGGCCATCGAGGAGCTGAAGCAGCAGTCCGAGCGCAAGAGCTACCTGGATCGCCAGTTCGCCGACGTCAGCGATGCACTGGGCACGCTCGAGGAGGCGATGAAGCGCATGGACAAGGAGACGCGCGCGCGCTTCGAGGATACTTTCACGCGCATCAACGCCGGGCTGAAGGAGAAATTTCCACGGCTGTTCGGCGGCGGTCATGCCTATCTGGAGCTCGTGGGAGAAGATCCGCTCGCCGCCGGCGTGGCCGTCATGGCCCGCCCGCCAGGCAAGCGCAACAGCACCATTTCGCAGCTCTCGGGCGGCGAGAAGGCCCTGACCGCGGTGGCCCTGGTGTTCTCGATATTCGACCTCAATCCGGCGCCATTTTGCCTGCTCGACGAAGTCGACGCGCCGCTCGATGAGCACAATGTCAGCCGCTTCTGCGAGATCGTGCGCGAGATGGCGAGCCGCGTGCAGTTCATCTTCATCACCCACAACCGGACCACGATGGAGCTGGCCTCGCAGCTGCTCGGTGTCACGATGAATGAGCCGGGGGTCTCGCGCCTGGTATCGGTCGACGTCGACGAAGCCGTGCGGCTGGCGGCGGTGTAGGGCCCATGGCCTGGTTGCGCCCGATCCTGCTCGCTGCCGGAGCGCTGTTTCTGGGTTTGCTGATCTGGTTCGAGCGCCGCCGCGCCCATCAGTCCCAGGAGGGTGAAAAGCCACGGGCCCGGGATCGGCGCACCACCCCCGATATCGATTGGAGCGAGACCCCGGCGCCGATCGGCCCGACTCCTGCGCTGGTGGCGATGCCTGCGCAGCTTGCCGATCCCGACGATGAGCTGCAGGCCGGAGTGGCGCCCAGCTCGCCAGCGGCTCAGGCACCCGTGCTGCTTGAGCCGCCGCCGCTGCGCGTGGACTGGCCGGCCCACGAGGAGCGGCGCATTGCGACGCTGCGCATTGTTCCCGCGCGCCAGGATCGCATCGCCGGGCGGGTGCTGCGACAGGGACTGGCCGGCTGTGGATTCCGGCACGGCCAGCTGGACATCTTTCACCTGCCCGCCGATGACGGCAGGGTCGTGCTGAGCGCGGCCAGCCTGGTGCGGCCAGGCACCTTTGATCCGGCCACGATGGATCTTGAGCGCTTCGCCGGCGTCAACCTGTTCGCGGTCCTGCCCGGGCCGGTGACCACCGGGCAGGCGCTGGAGCGCCTGGCCTCCGTCGCGGAGGAACTGGCCGGTCGCGTGGCCGGCCTGGTCCAGGATGAAAGTGGCGCTCCGTTCACGGGGGCGGCGCGGGCCCGATGGCGCGAGCGCTGCATGAGCGCCGTCGAGGCCGGGGGCGCGCCCGCGGAGCCGGCGCATTGAGCAAGGCCGCGGCGCAGGCAGCGTCGCTGCGCGCGCAGATCGCGCGCCACGATCATCGCTACTACGTGCTGGACGAGCCGGAGATTGCGGACGCGGAATACGACCGGCTCATGCAGGAACTGCGCGCGCTGGAGGCGGCTCACCCCGAGCTGGTCACGAGCGATTCTCCCACCCAGCGTGTCAGCGGCGCCGCCGCCGCGGCCTTCGCGCCGGTCGCGCACGCCGTGCCCATGCTGTCACTGGACAACGCCTTCAGCGAAACGGACGTCGCTGATTTTGACCGGCGGGTGCGCGAGCGCCTGCCGGGCAGTGCCGGCACGGAAGCGCAAGGCGCGAGCGTCGAGTACTGCGCCGAGCCCAAGCTCGACGGACTCGCCGTCTCGCTCCGCTACCACCGCGGCCAGCTGGCGCAGGCGGCCACGCGCGGCGATGGCATGACCGGTGAAGACGTCACGGCCAACGTGCGCACGATTCGCTCGATCCCGCTGCGCCTGCAGGGAAGAGCGCCGGAGCTGCTGGAAGTGCGCGGCGAGGTCTACATGCCGCTCGCCGGCTTCAGGCGGCTCAACGAGACCGCGGCGGCGGCGGGTGAGAAACTGTTCGTCAACCCGCGCAATGCGGCGGCCGGCGCCTTGCGCCAGCTCGATGCGCGCGTGAGCGCACGCCGTCCGCTCGCGGCGTTCTTCTACAGCGTGGGCGCCTGGCAGGGCGCGCCCGAAGCGGCGAGCCAGCAGCAGTTGCTCGCTCAGCTGGCCTCCTTCGGGCTGCGGGTGAACCCGGAGACGCGCGTCGTGAACGGCGTGGCCGGGTGCCTCGAGTACTATCGGGCGCTCCTGGCGCGGCGGGATCGGCTCCCCTATCAGATCGACGGCGTGGTCTACAAAGTGAACCGTCGCGCCGAGCAGCTGCAGCTCGGGCAGGTGAGCCGCGCGCCGCGCTGGGCGGTCGCCCACAAGTTCCCCGCCGATGAGGCCATGACCGTCCTGCGCGACGTGGATTTCCAGGTGGGCCGGACCGGTGTCCTGACGCCCGTGGCGCGTCTCGAGCCGGTCATGGTCGGCGGCGCCTCGGTCAGCAACGCGACGCTGCACAACATGGACGAGATCGAGCGCAAGGACGTGCGGCGTGGCGACACCGTGATCATCCGCCGCGCGGGCGATGTGATTCCGGAGCTCGTGCGGGTGCTGGTGGAGCGCCGGCCGGCGAGCGCACGACGCATCAAACTGCCAGCGAAGTGTCCGGTCTGCGGCTCGCCGGTGTTGCGTGCAGAAGGGGAGGCCGCGGCCCGCTGCAGCGGCGGCTTCGTCTGCGCCGCGCAGCGCAAGGAGGCCCTGCTGCACTTTGCCAGCCGGCGCGCACTGGACATCGAGGGCCTGGGCGACAAGCTCATCGAGCAGCTCGTGGATCAGGCCATGGTCGCGACGCCCGCCGATCTGTACACCCTGAAGATCGAGAAGCTGGCCGGGCTCGAGCGCATGGGCGAGAAATCCGCGGCGAATGTGCTCGCGGCGCTGGAGCGCAGCAAGCACACGACCCTGCCGCGCTTCCTGCACGCCCTGGGCATCCGCGATGTAGGGGAGGCGACGGCCGCGGCGCTGGCAAGGCACTTCGGCACGCTCGCAGCGCTGCAGCGCGCGAGCGCGGAGCAGATTCTGGAAGTGCCGGACGTCGGCCCGGTGATCGCCGCCCACGTGCAGGCCTTCTTTGCCGCACGCGCGAACCAGCGCGTGATCGAGCGCCTGCTCGCCGCCGGCTTCAGCTGGCCAGAGAGCCAGGCCCGTCCGGCTACCGCGCTGCCCCTGGCGGGCCTCACCGTGGTCCTCACCGGAAGCTTAAGCGCCATGACGCGCGAAGCGGCGAGCGCGGCGTTGCAGGAACTGGGCGCGCGCCTCAGCAGCTCGGTCTCCAAGCGCACCAGCTACGTCATTGCCGGGAGCGAGGCGGGCTCCAAGCTGACGCGTGCGCGGGAGCTGGGCGTCACGGTGCTGGACGAAGCCGGGCTCGGCTCGCTCCTGCGCGGGGAGCGGCCGGGCCGGCCTACGGCCTGATCACTGGGCCGGGGGCGTTGCGGGCCCGCCCGCAGCGGGCGCGCTCGCGGGGGTCTTGACGACCTTGGCCGCTGCCAGCAGGCCATCGCTGTAGGCCTTGAACTTCTTTGATTCGACGATCTGCGTCAGCTTGTCCTTGACGGTGTCGAAGGCGGGCGGCGCGCTCTCGCGCGTGTCATCGAGGCGGATGACGTGCCAGCCATATTCGGTCTGCACCGGCGCGGGCGTGACCTGGCCCTTCTTGAGCGCAGCGACCGCATCGGCAAAGGGCTTGACCATGTTCGCGGAACTGAACCAGCCGAGGTCCCCGCCGTTGACCTTGGAGCCATCGAGCGACTGCGCCGCGGCCAGGGTTTCGAACTTCGCACCCTTGGCGAGCTGCGCGATGATCTTGTCCGCCTCCTCCTTGGTCTTGACGAGGATGTGGCGCGCCCGGTACTGCACCTTCGGCAATGCCGCCACCTGCGTATCGTATTCAGCCTTGAGCTCCGCGTCGGTCGCCTTGCGGCCCTTCAGATAATTGGTCATGACGGCCTGCTCCATGATCTGCAGTCGCGCCAGGGCGAGGGAGGAAACGGTGTCGCTCTGCTTGTCCAGGCCGTCCTTCTCTCCCTGCTGTGCCACCACTTCAGCGCGCACCAGGGTGTCGAGCGCCTGGGTGCGCTGTTCGGCGTTCAGTTCCGCTGCCTTCTTGCCCGCCACGTTCTTGATGAAGAAATCGAATTGCGCGCTGGACAGCGCCTGGCCATTCACCGTCGCAACCGGCTTGGCGCTCGCGTCGGCCATCGTCGACTGGCCGGGCTTCTGCGCGCATGCCGCCAGCAGCAGGGCCGTTCCGAGCACCGAAACTCTGAAAATATTCATGTGGTCTCTCATATAGTTACAATACTTAGTTAAGATACTTCATCAGGCGATCTGGCGTTCAGCACCAGCGCATGGATGTCGCTCTCCAGCAGCGGGGCGAGCGCATCGTGCACCAGGCGATGCCGCTGCACCAGCGTCTGGCCGGAAAACACCTCCGACACAATCAACAGGCGAAAGTGCCCTTTGCCGCCCCCGCCGACATGACCCGCGTGCGCCGCGCTGTCATCGCGCAGCTCAAGCTTCAGGGGATGCAATCGCTCCTGCAGGAGCGCGGTGATGCGCTCCACTCGCGTCGCGACCTCACCCGCGGCACTCACGCGGCCGCACTCCGTCGTTGCAGCCACAGGGCCTGGCCCACGGCCAGTGCCACGATCGCGATGGTCAGGCCGAAGATCTTGAAGTAGACATGTTCCATTTGCATCTCTGTCCCCGATCTCTTTTCATGCCCGGACTGGTGCCGGACTGCTCATTTGTAG
>JANXYA010000379.1 GCA_025350345.1 Gammaproteobacteria bacterium | reverse complement strand
GCGGCGCGCAGCGAGGCGGCGGCGGCCAACGCCTAGCCCCGCAGCGCCGCTCGGCGCGCCTCTCCCGCCGCCCTTATGTAGCGAGGATCCTGTCTGTGACGGGCGACAAGCCCGGGTCCGCCTCCCTTACCGGCACAATGGGTGCTCATGCTTCCGGAGAGTCACGTGCCGCCATTCCCGAGCGCGCCCTGCAACCACCACCGCGGCCGAGTGGTTCCGCCGAGCCGGCTGGCATCGCTGCTGGCGCTGCTGCCGCTGTTAGTGTTGGGCGCCGGCCTGCTGGCGGCGCGGCCGGTCCACGCCGCGCTGGGTGAGGCGGAGGCCACGGTAAGCGATGATGCCCGCCAGCTGCGCGCCAGCTACGCGTTGCAGTCGCGCGCCGCCTGGACCCGATCCGCTTTTACGGTGTACGAGCTGGCGACCCCCGAAGGCATTCGCATCCGCGAGTTCGTCGCCGCCACGGGCACCGTGTTCGCGCTCACCTGGCAGGGTCCGTTCCGGCCCGACCTGCGCACACTCCTCGGCGCGCGCTTCCAGGCCTACGCCAGCGCGCCGCGCAGCGCGGATTCGACCCGCACGCGTGTGAGAATCGAACAGCCAGGCCTGGTGGTGCGGGCAACGGGGCATATGCACGCCTTCCGCGGCCTGGCGTACCTGCCGGATGCCATGCCGGCCGGCGTGAACGCGGGAGATCTGCAGTGAGCGCGCCGCACCGGTTGGCTCCCGCGCTGCGTTCCACGGGCACGATTTGGGCAGGCTTTCTGGCGGCGCTCCTGCTGGCCGGCTGTGGCGGCGGCGGCGCGGGTTCTGGCACCACGGTGCCGCCCACGACGCTACCGACCGGACCCAACGTGACGTCGGTGCTGGTGGACGCCGGGATCGGCGCCACCGGGGTCAACATCCCCTCGGTGAGCGTCACGATCTGCACGCCGGGCGGCGCCACCTGCCAGACCATCGATCACGTCCTGCTCGACACCGGCTCGACGGGCCTGCGCATCATGGCCTTGGCGCTCACGCAAGTGACCCCCTCCACTCTGCCCGCGGTCAACGCCGCCGCCGGCCCGGTGTGGGAATGCCTGGTGTTCGCCGACGGCTACAGCTTTGGGAGCGTCCGCACCGCCGACGTGCAGATCGCCAACGGCAAGGCCAGCAGCCTGCAGATCCAGGTGATCGGCGATCCGGCGGTACCGGGTATTCCGCCTGACTGCTCGGCGGCCACTGGTGTATCCATGAACACCCCGACCTCGTTCGGCGCCAATGGCGTGCTCGGCGTCAACCCGCTCGAATACGACTGCGGCAGCGCCTGCGAAACCGTCGCCAACCCGGGCGGCCTGGGCTTCTATTACGCCTGCCCGGGCGGCGTCTGCGCCAACATCACCATGCTGCAGGCCAACCAGGTCCAGAACCCGATCAGCTTCCTCGGCGGCAGCGACCACAATGGCGTCGAAATCGTACTGCCCTCGATACCCACCGAAGGCGCGGCGTCGGCCACCGGCGCGCTGGCGCTGGGCGTCGACACCGAATCCAACAACCAGCTCGGCAGCGCGACGCTGCTGGACGTGGATCCTGTGTTTGGGGAATTCAAGGCCACCTACAAGGGCGTGCCCCTGCCCGGCGGCTTTATCGACTCCGGCTCCACTGCCTATTACTTTGACGATTCCAATCCGCTGCTGCTGCCTTGCACCGTCAATACCGGCTTCTACTGTCCAACGAATTCCATAACCCTGCAGGCGACCAACAGCGGCTTTTCCAATGGTGCCAGCAACACACCCAGCTTTACCATCGCCAGCGCCGACCTGTTGCTCAGCACGCATGGCAATTACGCGGCGTTCAGCAACATCGGCGGCACCGATCCCACGGGCACTACTTCCTTCGACTGGGGGCTGCCGTTCTTCTACGGGCGCAGGGTATTCGTCGGCACCCAGGGCCAGGCCAGCTCCGCCGGCCCCGGCCCGTTCTTCGCCTACTAGCGCTCGCCGTCCAGGAACCGCACGAAGCGGTCGAGCGCGGGTCGCTGGTCTTCCCACAGGTCATAGGTCACTGCCGCGTCGGCCACCCGCGTCTGGATCTGCAGGCTGCGCGCCGCGGCCACGAAGCGCAGCGTTGCCAGGTCCGTCGGGAATACCAGCGGCTTGACCGACTGGCCCACGGGCACGTCGAGGGCATTGTCGATGCCCAGCTCGTGCGGCGTCTTGCCGTTGGCGCTCAGGCGGATGCGCCGGTCGTCGGCCACCAGCACCAGCGCGTCGGCATCGGCGAGGGCCGGTTCGTAGCGTGCATCGAGGGTCGACCAGATGTACGCCACCAATACCAGCTCGCGCTTGCCCCCACGGTTCACCGAAGCGGTCGCCACCGTCACGTAGTCGCGCAGGTTCGCGGCCCGTTCGCTCCGGTCGCGTGCGAACACCAGCGGCTTGTCCACCGCAGTGATCGTCGCGCCGGTCCGCTCATCGAGTATTTCGCTGGGCGTGGAGGACGGTGCGCTGGCGCAGCCGGCAAGCCCGCCTGCCAGGAGCGCAACCCCGGCGCAGATGGCCAAACAGACGCTGCCGCCGCCGGATGCGGCATGGAGATTCGATCGGGGCAAGCTCAGAACCCTATGCGGTAGGCGATGCTCACATAATAGCGCCTGGTATTCTGCGTCTGCACCGTTGCATCGCGCTTGCCGATCTGGCCACCGGCCTCGAACTGCAGCAGCCGGCGCCCGTGCTGGTAGTCGAGCAGCGCCGAGGGCAGCAGGCTCAGCTCGTTGCTGCCGTCGCTCGAGATCTCCTGACGCTCCAGTGTCAGGCGCGGCCCGAGTCGCCAGGCCCCGCCGATCGGTTCGCGGCTGGTGAGCCCGACCGACGCGGTCTGGCCCGAAGCCAGCTTCGTATAGCCGACACTGAGCACGTGGAAGTCACCGTCCTTCCACAGGTTGGACCCATAGACCTGGGACTGGTAGCTCCACTCCAGACCGGTCGCCGGCTGTCCCGGTATCGAGCCAATGCTGGCAACCGCGCCCAGCTTCTGCGCACTGATCGTGGTCGCGAACTGGAAGCGCGGTCCGAGCGGCCGGGCCGCGGTCAGGCTGAAGCTCTCCGACACCGGCGTGTTGTTGCGCGCGTTGCCATAGATGATTTCAAGGATCTGCTGCTGCGACAGCCCCTGGTTGATCTGCTGCTCGAACTGCAGCAGCTGCGACAGGGTCGTGAACGGCTCGCCGATCAGCGCGTTACGCGTAGTCAGCACCGGAGCATTGCGCCGCTCGGCGTCGAAGCTCAGGTTCCAGCGGGCCGGCAGCTGCATCGTGCCCAGCACTGCCGCGGTGTTCAGCAGCCGGTAGAAGGTGTCGTAGTCGACGATGCCGGTCACCGAGGCCTTGGGCAGCAGCACACGGCCCTGCAAGCCCACCGCGCGCCGATCGGTGAGGGAATCGTTCATCCACTGGGTGTAAAAGACGCTCGCATCCCAGTGCTTGCCGACCGGGGTGTAGGGCACGGCCACCGCCCAGAACTTCCGGTCGGACTTGATCCCCTGATCCGTGCGCTCGACCGGATAGCCCGCCGTGAAATTCAGCGCCCAGGCCGGGCGCCACTGCCAGGAGGTGAACAGGCCATCGAAGGTGCCCAGCACGCCATCCAGGTTCTGCGCCTGGCGTCCCACGCGTGCCAGGAGCCCGAGCTTGTGGTCGACCATTTCGAAGGACACGACGCTGATGCGCTCGATCGAATCGGAGGCGGCGGTCGCCGAGGTGCCGGAAAAATTCCTCGCGTAGCCGACACTGGTGCGCACGATCATGTCGAAGCGATCACCGCGGTGCCGCGCCAGGAAATCCAGGTCCGTGTACAGCGCGTTGTTGCTCTGTGTCTGATTGCCGTTGGCGACCGTGCCGGTGATCGGGCCGGTCGCCGTGTTGGTCACCGAGGTGTCGTCGAGCCGGTAGGTCTGGCCGACGCCGCCGGAGTAGGTCCAGCCCCCGGTCGGCTCCTTGCCACCGCCGCTCCCGGTGCGCGCCTGCATCGAGGCGGCGCGCAGCGTTGCCAGCCGCCGTGCCACCCGGTCGGCGGCCTCGCCCGCCGGGTAGCGGCGCAGATATTCCTCGTCCTCCGCCTTGGCGTGCGCCAGGTGCCCGGCACGCTCGTGCGCCAGGCCCAGCAGCTCCTGCATTGCCGCCCGCTGCGGAAACTCCGGTTGGCGCTGGAGCTTGGTCAGCAGCGAAATCGACTTGGGATAGTCCTGGGCACTCATCGCGGCGCGCGCATCGGCCACCAGTTTCGCCAGTGTCGCCGCGTCCAGCGCCGCATCGGCGCCGAGCGGCTCCACCGGCGGCAGCACCTCGGTCTCGCCGCCGCTGCTGGTGGCTTTGTCATCACCAATGGCGAGCCAGGCGCGCGGGTAATCGGCCAGCGCCTGGTTAAGCAGCCGGTCTGCATCGGCGCGCTTCTCGATCGGCCCGGCGCGCAGCCGGTACCAGGTCTGCTCATCGACGACCGCCTGGCTGACGAAGATCGGCGCCTTGAGCCGCTCGTGCGCGAGCTGCAGGGCTTCGGGCGGGAAATCGGCCGGCTGGGATTCCAGGTTCACGGCATAGCTGTTGTAGGCCTCGGCCGGTTCGTTGACCATGACCTTGCCGCGGCCGCGATTGCGATCGATGAGCCGCAGGCGCAGGCCGCGCGGATCGGCGCCCTGCGCGATCACGAAACGTTCGGCGTGCTGGAAACTGAAGGACAGCGTCAGCTGGCCCGGCACGTCGGAGTCGACGCGCACCGCCTCGATGATGTGCGCACCACCCGACAGGGGCGGCAGTTCTCCCAGCAGCTGGCTGCCGGGCGCGATGCCGCAGTCCCCCTGCGGCAGCAGCTGGATGCGCAGTTCCTTGCCCTCGGAGGCCGGCTGGTGGGTGATGTAGCGCAGCGAGCAGTTGAACTGCACGACGATGTCGGCCTGGTCGTCATGGTCGTTGAGTTCGACGATGTCGACGAAGCGCCCGCCCACCGGCCCGGACAACTGGGCCTGCGCCGCGCCTGCGGCCAGCAGGGCAGCAAGCGCAATCCAGTCGAATCGTCGCGCGCGGCGCCTAGTGTTTGAAGGCGGCATCCGACACACGGTGATACGGGCCCGGGAGCGACTTCGACACGGTCCGCAGAGTCGCATCGGTGTAGACGTGGCACGCGCCGGTGCAGTCGTGCAAATCCCTTTCGGTGTAGATCAGACCGGTGAGGGTCTTGGGATGACGCGCGGGCACGAAATCCTTGGCGTGGCAACCGCCGCAGCTGCCCTTGTCCACCGGGGACGGCCAGGGAATCTGCTCGCTGTTGCTCGTGTGGCAGGAGGTGCAGGCCAGCGCCACCTGGTGATCGCCCGGATAGACCGCCGAAACGTGCACGAAGTGCAGCACCGACCAGTCCGGATAGCTGTGGCAGGTCGCGCAATCGAGCTGCGTGCGCAGATGCGAGAGCGCTTCTCCCACGGCCACCCGGTTGTCGTGGCAGCTCGCGCAGTTGCTGGTCAGCGTGGTGTGATCGAGCTTCGCGGGCGTCCAGGCCAGCGTCCCGTGGCAGGTGTCGCACTGCGCCTGGGTCGGCAGGTGATTGACCGGAAGCCCCGAGGCGTGCACCCCATCGTGGCAGCTCCTGCAGGTGTGCGCCGCGACGGCGAGGTGATCAAAGCGCGCCGGTGTCCAGGCATTGGTCGTGTGGCAGCTCTGGCAGTCCGTGCCACTGGCAATGTGGTTGCGGCCCTTGCCGGTCGCGACCAGGGCATTGTGGCAACTGAAGCAGCTCCCCTGCACCTGGGTGTGATCCACCCTCGTCACCGGCAGCCAGGCGAGCGTCCCGTGGCAGCTGGCGCAGCTGTCCGAGGTCGAGATGTGGCTCGAGGGCTTGCCATCCCCGCTCGCTCCGTTATGGCAGCTCACGCACGGTGTGCCGGCCACGCGGCGATGATCAATGCCCGCGGCAGCGCCCAGCAGGCTCGGGGCCAGGCCGCTGCCCGCACTGCCGCGCACGATCGCCGCGCTTCCGTTGGCCGTGACCGCCACGCGCCGGATCGCGTGCTTGTCGCGCGAGGAGTGGCAGCCCGAGCCGCCACAGTCCACGCCCTTGTGGTGATTGGCGCTGTCGCGCACCCACAGCCGCGTGCCCGTGTTGGTCTTCCAGCTCATGCCAATCTCCTGGCAGGCCATGCACTGCATGGTGGTCACGAACGCGTGCCTCATCACGGTGCCCGAGAAGCTCGTGAACACGGTCGGGCTGTGGCAGCTCTCGCAGGCAATGGTCAGCGTGCCATTGGGCGGGTTGGAGGGAATGTGCCCGCTCGGGCCCGAGGGCGGCGCCGTGAGCGCCTTGGCCGTCCACACCCCGGCAAAGCTCAGGCCGTAGGCGTGGCACTGCGCGCAGTTGGTGGTGATGCCCGCGTGGCTCATCACGTACACGGTGAAATCCCCCGTCGTGTGGCAGTTGGTGCAGGTGGCGCTCGAGCCGCCGGGGTTCGGGATGTGGTTGGTCGGGTAACTCACCGCCCCCAGGAAACTGACCGTGCTGAGGTGGCAGTTCGAGCACTCCCCGGTGGCCGGGTGGGCGCCACTGCCGGCATTGCCGGGCACCAGATACTGCGGGCGCACCACGGTCGCCGGCGCACCCAGCCACGTCAGGTTCGCTTCATGGCAACTCGAGCAGCCCAGGGCGCTCACCTGCGTGTGCACCATGCCCGGCGGCGAGGTGGCCGTCTTATTGGCCATCACAAAGCTCGTGAACACCGTCGGTGAATGACAGCTCCCGCAGTCGGCACCGTTGATGGCCACGTGCCCGCCAGGCGAGCCGACAGCCGGCAGCTGCTTCAGCGGCTTCGTGGTCCAGATGCCGGCAAAGCTGAGGCCGCTTGCATGGCATGCCGCGCAGTTCGTGGTGATGCCCGCATGGCTCATCACGTACACGGTGAAATCGCCCGTAGTGTGGCAGTTGGTGCAGGTGGCGCTCGAGCCGCCCGGGTTCGGGATGTGGTTGGTAGGGTAAACCGTCGCGCCCAGGAAGCTGACGGTGTTGAGGTGACAGTTCGAGCACTCACCGGTGGTCGCGTGCAGGC